>CBFHCJ010000491.1:0-5594 GCA_965654005.1 uncultured Streptomyces sp.
GCGGCCAGCCCGAAACGCACGGGGCGCCACCGGCGGGCCCGCCGCCGACCCTCGACGGCAGGCCCCAGACGGACGAGCCCGGCATCGGCGTGGTACGGGCGGGCGGCGTGGCCGAGCGCCGCCTCCTCGCCGTCGCGTTCGGTGCGTGCGGCCCGGAACGCGGCCAGCGCCGCGGCCTCGCCGGGCAGTTCCGCGCTGGTCGGCGGGGGTGTGGTGGCGAGTTCGGCGAGGGCTTCGGCGAGCCAATCGGCCTGTGCGCGCGTGGCTTCGTCGACGGCGTCCAGCGGCTCTCCGCGCAGCAGACGCTCCGAAGCGTCACCGTTCAGCCACTTGTACTGCTCGTCGGCCATCACATGTCCTTCTGCGTCCGCGAACGTATATGCGTCACACCGGCGGACGACACCGCGCGTCTGCGCGCATCTCGCTGGGGAGGCATGGCGCCGAGCGCGCCAGCCGATTCCGGAACCGTGTCCGGATCCGTGTCCGGATTGACACCGAGCAGCTCCGCGAGCCGCTTCAGACCGCGGTGCGCCGCCGTACGGACGGCGCCGGGGCGCTTGCCCAGCGTCTCGGCGGCGGTCTTGGCGTCCAGTCCCACGACCACCCGCAGCACCACGGCCTCGGCCTGGTCCTGCGGAAGCTGGGCGATGAGGGAGAGCGTACGGCCCGTGGCCAGGGCCTCGATGGCCTCGCCCGCCGTGTCCGACTCGGCGGCCTTCCCGGTCAGTTCCGTCTCGTCGCCGCCGATCGCGGGACGGCGCCCGCGCATCCGTATGTGGTCGAGCGCCCGGTTGCGGGCTATCCGGGCGGCCCAGCCGCGGAACCGGTCGGCGTCGCCGCTGAACCGCTCCAGGTCACGCGCTATCTGCAGCCACGCCTCGGAGGTGACGTCCTCCGTGTCCGGATCGCCGACCAGCGTCCGTACGTATCCGAGCAACCGCGGGTGCACCGCGCGGTACACGGTCCGGAACGCGGTCTCGTCCCCGCCTTGTGCCGCAAGTACCGCGGCGGTCAGCTCCGCGTCGTCCCCCAGCACCAGAACTGCCCCTCTGTGCGCCTGAGCCGGCCCCGCGTCTCGCGGACCGGGTTCTCGCTGTCGTGATTCCTCATCGTGGTCGCGGTCCGAGGCCGCTCGTGATGTGCAGCGGTTTGCATCACCTGTTTTGCTGATCGTCCGAGGTCGGCGCGAAAGGCACGTTACGGCGTGAAACCGCTCTGCGTCCATGTCCGCACACCGTGCAACCGACCCGTGAGGCGATGGGTGTGACAGAAAACGCATCCGCGGCGCTGTAGAGAGTACGGGCCGCCGCGCGGTCCGTGCCGCGCGACGGCCGGGGCCTCTCCTGTGGGGGGTGGCGGCCC
Source organism: uncultured Streptomyces sp. (assembly GCA_965654005.1). Taxonomy (GTDB): domain Bacteria; phylum Actinomycetota; class Actinomycetes; order Streptomycetales; family Streptomycetaceae; genus Streptomyces. The sequence continues at coordinate 1,363 of CBFHCJ010000491.1, forward strand.
CGGCCGTTGCCAACGGCGAGCGAGCCACCGTCGTCGACGGGCTCGGGCGGTACGGCGAGCGAGGCTTCTCTCCTACTTCTTACCTCGCGTGGTCACGTCCTGGCACCGCCTGTCGCGTCGAGGCACAGCAGGCGCAGCGATCCGTCGCCGCGGTAGCAGCGGCGGGCCTCGTCCATGGGGTCCCACATACGGCCGTCTGGCGTGCGTACCCAGTGGTCGCGGCCGGCTGTCCACCACTCGCCGCCGGTCAGCCGCACCACCACCTCGCCCGCGTAGGCCCCGCATCCGCGCAGCACGGGCTCCACGGCGGCGTACGGCACGCCCTCCCCGCGGATCTCCTCGATCGTCCGGTCCAACCGCCACAGGCTCTGCGCCGAGTAGTCGAGCCGCAGCCCGGCGCCCTCGCGCAGGGACGCGACGACATCGGCGGCCCAACGAACGGGCTTCGCGGCGGCGTGGGGCCTGGTCACCTCAGTTGCGTTCACACCCGGAAGAGCGCGTTCCCACGGCGGGGTGTCACACCGTCAGGAGGGGGTTCCCGACACCCGCGCAGGACCGCCCCACGGCACCACAGGACGGCCACAGGACCCTTGCACGGAAGGGGGTTTACGCAGTCGGCCGTTCTCCCGGTCAGGCCCGGCCCCGCGCGCGCCGGGACACCACGGCCCGCAGCACCCGCCGTCCCTCGGTCGACACGTCACGCGCCCGCCGCAGTCCGCCCGCGCCGTGGCCGGCGATTAGTTCCAGGACGGTGACCTGGCGCCGCAGTTCGGCGGCGACGAGCGGCGGCAGGCCGTCCGTACAACCCTCACGGCAGGTCGCGACCGACGAATCGCCGGTGTCGGAAGGGGCGAGGAGCCGGTGGATCCGCAGCGCGGCGACGGAGCACGCGTCGGCCCACTGCCGCACCGTGTCCCCGGCGGGCTGTGCGGGCGCGGCGTCGAGCATGCGGCGGGTGAGTCGGGCGGCCTCGGATTCGGACTCGGAGGCGCACCCCGCGGCGCCCACGGAGCCTTCCTCGGCGCCCAGTTCGGCCCGCGCCTTGGCGAGCCGCTCCTCCCATTCGTCGCCGTCGACGAGGCACCCCCACAGCGGCCGCAGCGTGTCGTCGTCGCCTCCGAGGAGCGGGACGCACCGATCCAAACAAGCCAGTCCGCTCGCCGCGAGAGCACGCTCGTCGGCCTGTGCGATCAGTTCCACCAGGCTCATCACGCCTCCTCGAAACGCCGGGACGGGGCGGATCACCTCTACGGAGCCCGCACTTCTCCTTACTGCGTGCAACGTACCCGGTGTGTCACTGAGGCACCACGCTCAGCCGGTAAAGGAGTTCGAAGAACACCTTTCGGCCAACTACGTGCCCGGTCCATGCCGACCGGCCGTCTCACCCCGACCGGCCGTCTCACCCCGACCGCCTGTCTCACCCCAACCGGCCCGCCAGTTGCCGGAACTGCGCCCAGGAGAGCGTCGGCGTCCGCGGGTCCCACAGCTTCTGGGTCAGGGCCCGCAGCGGCATCCTGATCCCGGCCGCCACCTGGTCCTGCGTCTGCGCGGTCGAGCGGTCGCACCACACCGCGAACACGCCGCCGAGTATCTGCCCGTCGTACCGCGCGGGCACCGCCGTGCTGCCCCGGAGCACCCGCGGGGTCCACTGCTCGTAGATCCGCTGCCCGGTCGGATAGACGAAGGTCTGCGGCTGGCCGAGCACGTAATAGAGGTACTCGTCGTTGTAGTTGATGAGCTTGCGGCCCGCACCCAGGTACTCCGTCGGCTGCCGGGCGCCGATCTCCTTGCCGGTCCAGTACGCGACTTCGAGGTCCTTGGCGGGTTGCACGCCGCTCGCCCGGTAGAAGCCGTCGTTCCAGGCGCGCATCGTGCGCCCGTGCCCTCGCATGACGTTCGCGCGGTCGTTCAGCCAGCCGGTCGCGAGGTCCGCGACGCCGGCCTTCGGCCCGTACCTGGCCCGCGCCGCGGCGGCGAGCTGGGGGTAGGAGGCGGCCGGGTTGCGCACCATCAGCGCCAGGTACTCGTCGCCGCCGAGGTGCCAGTAGGCGCCGGGGAACAGACCCGCGTACTCGTTCAGGAGGTCGTCCACGATCTTCGCGGCGGCGGGCTTGGAGATGTCGACCGCCCCGCGCGCGGGGACGCCGGAGGCGTTGCGCAGCTGGAGGTCGGGGTGCGCGGCGATCACGGCGCCCAGGTGGCCCGGGGAGTCGATCTCGGGGACGACGGTGATGTGCCGGCTCGCGGCGAGGGCGACGATCTCCTTGACCTGCGCCTTGCTGAGGTGCTGCCTGGACACGATCTCCGGGTGCGAGGAGGACTCGATGCGGAAGCCCTGGTCGTCGGAGAAGTGCAGCCCGAGTTCGTTGTACTTCAGGTCGCTGAGCTCCCGGATGCGGTCCTCGATCCAGCCGGCCGTGAAGTACTTGCGCGCGATGTCGAGCATGAACCCGCGCCGTGGCTTGGCCGGCGCGTCCCGCACGACGCCCTCCGGCGCCGTGCCGCCGCCGTGCACCTCCTGCTTGAGCGTGCGGGTGCCGTAGAAGACGCCGGACTCGCCCGGACCGGTGATCTTGACCCGCCCGCCCTGGACGGTCATCGTGTACGACTCCTGGTTGCCGCTCCCTGCCACGTCAAGCTCGACGTCGCCGGCGCGGGCACCGGTCCGCCCCGCGTACGCGATCCCCAGCTCCCCGGCCAGCAGCCGTCCCTCGTCGGCGAGCGACGCGTCGTCGACGACCACCCGGTCCCCGGAGGCGGGCCGCCAGCCCGGGCCGCGCGCGGCGGTGAACCCGCGGACGGCGGGAATGGTGCGGGGCGCCTGCGACAGGGCATAGGTGCGGGTCGGCGTCGACGTCGGGGCCGGGGCCGGGGCCGGCGACGCGACGGAGGTCCTGGGTGCGACCGGCTTGTTCCCGGAGACCGTGGCCCCGGTCGGCGAGCCGGTACCGGACGAGCACGCCACGGTCGCCACGACCGCGCCCGCGACGACCACTCCGGCGCCGCCCAGCAGCAACCTGTTGCGCCTCGCGGACGTCTTCCTCTTCGTGATCCGCCTCCTCCGGCCGGTCATCGCTCCTCACCCCGCACCATGGCCGGGCACGGCCACGCCATACCCGTACGTATTCGCCCTATGTCCGACCTCACAACACTCACCTCCGTACACGTCCCCTCTACGAACGTACGACCTCAACCCGCCTCACTCGTCCACAGGACGTTCCGAAACTCTCCCGTCCGGGTGAAATTCGGGCACCCGCTGGACGGCCGACCGATCACCGTCGATAACGTGACGGCACATTTCTCACACGCTCCCCTGCCGACCCGCACGCGACGTTCACAGGGCGCCGCGCCCGCCACTCGCCGAGGACCCACGCTGCCTTCGCACCGTCTCCCGCGCCTCCCCGGCCCCACCGCCCCACCGGCGCACCACCGCGCGGAGGACTCCACGGGCCTGGAAGGGTTCAACCGCGCCGCCGCCGACGACACCCGGCGCGCCCTCCTCACCTGCTGCCGCAGCCTGCGCTGGGCCCACCGCGTCACCGAGCACCGTCCCTACCCGGACCTGGACTCCCTGCTGGCCGCGGCCGACGAGGCGGCGTACGACCTCACCCCGGCCGACCTCGCCGAGGCCCTGGCCGCCGAGTCGCTCACCCTGCTCCCGGACGGCGCGTACTCCGCGGCCCACACCGCCCTGAGCGCGGCCCAAGCGGCTTACGAGAGCCGTTTCGGACACGTGTTCATCATCTGCCTGGACGACGTATCCCCCGAGGAGGCCGCCGACCGGGTCCTGGCCGCCATCCGGTCACGATTGACAAACGATCCGGAGGAGGAACGGCTACTGGCGGCGGAGGAACTGCGCCGCCTCGCGAGGGGGAGGCTGACGCGGCTGGTGCGGGATTTTTCCGGCGCCCCTGTGGTGCAGCACACCCTCTAGGGCTGCGGGGCTGCGCATTGTGCGGCTCCGCCGCGTGGCGCGAGTCACCACAAAACACCCCGACCCGGGAGAAACGGGAAACCCGCACCCCGGTAGCCGCACCGCCGAATAACCCGTCCGTGCGCCTTTGCGTGCCAGTTCGATCACACTGGTAGGCCCCCCGCAAGCCTCGCGGCAGCACGTGACTACGATGCTGGGGGCCGGTGGACCGTACCCGGCCGGGCCCGACCGACACACGAAGCCGGCGCGGCCCTAGTCCCCGCTCCCGGAGGGTTCTTCCGTGCCGGCTGGAACGCTG
>CBFHCJ010000492.1:0-5572 GCA_965654005.1 uncultured Streptomyces sp.
AGCCCTTCGCGGGCGGGGTCGCGGGCCAGGTGCCGCCGCTCGCCCAGGGTGTAGCCGGAAGCACGACGCAGCTCGCGTACGGCGTCGGGGACGAGGTGCGGCCGTTCGCGTACGGCGTGGCCGGCTCGGTGCAGCCGGTCGTACAGACGGTGGGCGACACGGTGCAGCCGGTCGTGCAGACGGTGGGCGACACCGTGCAGCCCGTCGCGCACGGTGTGGCGGGCAGCGCCACGGATCTGGCCTACGGCGTGGCGGCGGACGTGCAGCCGTTCGCCGGCGGGGTCGTGGGCGCGGTCGACCCGTTCGCGCAGGGCGTCGCGGGTCAGGTCGCGTCGTTCGCCGGGGACCTCACCGGGACCGTCCAGGCGTCGGGCGGCTCCCTGGGCGGTCACGCGGTGACCGGGGCCCAGGGCACGGTCGAGTCGGCGTCCCCGAGCTACCTCCAGCCGGGTCACCACGGCACGTACTCCGTCTGACCCGTCGCCGCCGTCTGACCCGTCGCCGCCGTACAGCGCTCGCCCGGCCGCACCGCCGGGCGAGCAGAAAGCGCTGAAAAGCCGAAAACCCAGGAAACAGCAGAAGCCCCGGAAGCCCCGGAAACCCTGGAAATCCTGGAAACGCTAAAAAACTGAAAAACGCTCAAAACAAGCACCCCACCGACTCCGCGGGGACCCGAGGCATCGGACAGCCGAAAGCCGTCGGCCCGTCCGGCAAAACCCCGCGGATGGGGCCGGGCGGTCCTCATTGGGGTGGGGATCGCCCGCCCCGAGGCCCCCCGGTGCCGTTCATTTGGGCCCCTAAAGGACTGTTCAAGGGAGCTCACCGGGCCAACCCCCAACCCGGTGAGATCCTTCTCCGGCGGCACGCCGTGTCAGAGAGCACGGCATCATGTGACAGGTATCACCGCTCAGGTGTGACCCGCGATTTAGAGACCCTCCTCAAGCGGCGATAACCTGCGAGACGGACATGCCGCGCGCTCGGGCACCGTGTGCGCCTCTCTTGTGACACAGCGGACGTCACGTTGCCCTTCGCGGCACGCCCACGCATCCAACGAACCGCGAGATCACTGATAGGGACGGAAGCGCGTGGACCTGTTCGAGTACCAGGCGAGGGACCTCTTCGCCAAGCACGATGTACCGGTGCTGGCCGGTGAAGTCATCGACACGCCTGAGGCGGCGCGCGAGATCACCGAGCGTCTGGGCGGCAAGTCCGTCGTCAAGGCGCAGGTGAAGGTCGGTGGTCGTGGCAAGGCCGGCGGCGTGAAGCTCGCCGCCACCCCGGACGAGGCCGTTGCGCGCGCGACGGACATCCTCGGCATGGACATCAAGGGCCACACGGTCCACAAGGTGATGATCGCCGAGACCGCTCCGGAGATCGTCGAGGAGTACTACGTCTCCTTCCTCCTCGACCGTGCCAACCGCACCTTCCTCTCCATCGCCTCCGTCGAGGGCGGCATGGAGATCGAGGAGGTGGCGGCCACTCGTCCGGAGGCCGTCGCCAAGATCGCGATCGACGCCATCGACGGCGTTGACGAGGTGAAGGCCCGCGAGATCGTCGAGGCCGCCAAGTTCCCGGCGGAGGTCGCCGACAAGGTCGCGAACGTCCTCGTCACGCTGTGGGACACCTTCATCAAGGAGGACGCCCTCCTCGTCGAGGTGAACCCGCTCGCCAAGGTCGCCTCCGGTGACGTCATCGCCCTCGACGGCAAGGTGTCCCTCGACGACAACGCCGAGTTCCGCCACCCCGAGTTCGAGGAGCTCCACGACAAGGCCGCCGCCAACCCGCTCGAGGCGGCCGCCAAGGAGAAGAACCTCAACTACGTCAAGCTCGACGGCGAGGTCGGCATCATCGGCAACGGCGCCGGCCTGGTCATGTCGACCCTGGACGTCGTCGCGTACGCCGGTGAGAACCACAAGGGCGTCAAGCCCGCCAACTTCCTCGACATCGGCGGCGGCGCGTCCGCCGAGGTCATGGCGAACGGCCTGGAGATCATCCTGGGCGACCCGGACGTCAAGTCCGTCTTCGTCAACGTCTTCGGCGGCATCACCGCGTGCGACGCGGTCGCCAACGGCATCGTGCAGGCCCTGGAGCTCCTTGAGTCCAAGGGCGAAGAGGTCACCAAGCCGCTGGTCGTGCGTCTCGACGGCAACAACGCCGAGCTGGGTCGTCAGATCCTGGACGACCGCAACCACCCGCTCGTGCAGCGCGTGGACACCATGGACGGCGCGGCCGACAAGGCCGCCGAGCTGGCTGCTGCCGCGAAGTAAGGGACGAGGTCACACACAACCATGGCTATCTTCCTCACCAAGGAATCCAAGGTCATCGTCCAGGGCATGACCGGCTCCGAGGGCCAGAAGCACACCAAGCGCATGCTGGCCTCCGGCACGAACATCGTCGGTGGCGTCAACCCGCGCAAGGCGGGCACCACCGTCGACTTCGACGGCACGGAGATCCCCGTATTCGGGTCGGTGGCAGACGCCATCGAGAAGACCGGCGCCGACGTCACGGTCATCTTCGTCCCGGAGAAGTTCACCAAGGACGCGGTCGTCGAGGCGATCGACGCCGAGATCCCGCTCGCGGTCGTCATCACCGAGGGCATCGCGGTGCACGACACGGCCGCCTTCTGGGCGTACGCCGGCAAGAAGGGCAACAAGACCCGCATCATCGGCCCGAACTGCCCCGGTCTGATCACCCCGGGTCAGTCGAACGCCGGCATCATCCCGGCCGACATCACCAAGCCGGGCCGCATCGGTCTGGTCTCGAAGTCCGGCACGCTGACGTACCAGATGATGTACGAGCTGCGTGACATCGGCTTCTCGACCTCCGTCGGCATCGGTGGCGACCCGATCATCGGCACCACGCACATCGACGCGCTCGCCGCGTTCGAGGCCGACCCCGACACCGACCTGATCGTGATGATCGGTGAGATCGGCGGCGACGCCGAGGAGCGGGCCGCGGCCTTCATCAAGGAGAACGTGACCAAGCCGGTCGTCGGCTACGTCGCGGGCTTCACCGCGCCCGAGGGCAAGACCATGGGTCACGCGGGCGCCATCGTCTCCGGTTCGTCGGGCACCGCCCAGGCGAAGAAGGAGGCGCTGGAGGCGGCAGGCGTCAAGGTCGGCAAGACGCCGACCGAGACGGCGAAGCTCGCGCGGGAGATTCTGGCCGGCTGAGGTTGGTCTGAGTGAACGTCGGGTGGGCCCGTCCCCTTGGTTGGGGCGGGCCCGCGCGCGTTTCTCGGGGCTGGACTTGGCCGGGACTGTGCCCGGTGGTGCAGGCTGTACCCACCTGTACCCACCTGTACCCACCTGTACCCACCTGTGCCCACCTGTGCCCACCTGTGCCCACCTGTGCCCACCTGTCCCCCGGCGGAACGACTGCCCACGGCGGTAGCCGCGACCATCGCAGCAGGGACTCAGCGTGGCTCTGGGAGCAGTTTCTCCGGGCCGGTGTGGGCCTGTGATCTCAGTTTGTTCCTCAGTTGCTGTTGTGCGTCGGACAGTGGGCCCTGGGCCGTCAGGGCCGGGATGTCCTGGATCGCCGTTCCCCGGGCCACCGGTGGTTCGTAGTGGTCCGACGCCATACGCAGGGTCAGGGCGGTCAGGCCGAGGATCGTGGACGTGAAGGCGAGGGCCGCGCCGGTCCCGCGGCGGGTGCGGCGCTCGCCGGAGGACCGGACGGAGAGCGGTCCGGCCGAGCCGAGCCGTTGTGAAGAGGCCAGTTCGACCAGCCTGCGGTGGAGTACCTCGGGGTCCGCCAGCGCAGGCACGAGTGCCGCGACCGTCTCGCGGGCGCGCAGCAGTCGCTGGGCCGTGGCCGGGGTGCTCGCCTCCGTCTCGGCCGCGGTCTCCGGCAGATCCAGGCCGACGCCGTCGTACAGCAGGAGCGTGCGCCGCTGGGCCGGCGGCAGCTTGAGGAGCGTGTGCATCAGCGCGCGGTCGACGGGGTCCGCGGGCGGCGGCTCGGAGCGCCGGTAACGCGGGCGGAAGCGGTGCCAGGCGGAGAGTGCGTAGTCGTACGTCGCCGCTCGTACCCACCCCGCCGGGTCCCGGTCCACGGCCACTTCGGGCCAGCGCCGCCAGGCCAGTTGGAAGGCCCGTTCGACCGACTCCCGGGCCAGTGCGGGCCGACCGGTGAGCAGATACGCCTGCCGTACGAGGGCGGGGGCGCAGAACTCGTACAGCGCGTCGAAGGCCTGATGAGGGGTCGGGGGTGCTATGGCTTCCGGCGTACGGGCGGCCCTCCGTGCAGAAAAGTACATAAACATATATTGAGCGACACATCGGTACTTCGCCTGTTACGACGGGAAAGTGTGTGTCGTTGGGAGCATGGCGGTCGTGAATCGATGGACCGACCGCCGAACTCCTCTGTCACCCCTGCTCACCCGGTTCCGCGACCGGTCGCCCGGACTGGGCGCCGGCCTCCTGGCCGGCGTGGTCGCCGCGGTTCTGGGGCTGGGCTCACTCGCCCTGCTCGTGATGGTGCCGTGGGTCAGTTCGCCGTACCCCGACAGCGGACCCGGTGGCGCGCTGCGCCTGGCCGCCGCGCTGTGGCTGTTGGCGCACGGCGTGGAACTCGTCCGCACCGAGACGCTCTCCGGAGTGCCCGCGCCCGTCGGTGTCACGCCGCTGCTGCTGGTCGTGCTCCCGGTGTGGCTGCTGCACCGGGCGGCACGCGACGTGACGGACGGGGAGACGGACCGGGAGGGGGACGGGGAACAAGTGGCCGCCGTTCCGCTGGTCCCCGCGCGCACGGCGTGGAGCGGGGTGGTCGTCGGGTACCTCGCGGTGGGCGCGGTGGCGGCGCTGTTCGCCTCGGACGGGGTGCTGCGGCCGTCGTGGACGTGGACCGCGGTGTGCCTGCCGCTGGTCGCGGTCGTGTCGGCGGGTGTGGGGGTGTGGACGGCGTACGGGCGCCCGTTTGAGCGACTGCCGAGGAGCGTGCGCCGGGCGCTGGAGCGGTTGCCCGCGGGCGTGCGGGGAGTGGTGACCGCCGGGGCGCTCGAGGGGGACGGGCGCGTACGGCTGTCGGTTTCCGTACGGGCCGCAGGGGCCGGGGCCGCCGTCCTCGTGGGCGGGGGTGCGCTGCTCGTGGGGGCGTCGCTGCTGTGGCACGGCGGGGCGGCGCGGGCGTCGTTCCTCCAGCTCACCGAGGGGTGGTCGGGACGGTGCGCGGTGCTGCTGCTGGCCATGGCGCTGGTGCCGAACGCGGCGGTGTGGGGGGCTGCGTACGGACTGGGACCCGGGTTCGCGCTGGGCGTGGGACATGTGGCCGGGCCGTTGTCGGCGGCGCGGCCCCCGGCGCTGCTGCCGCCGTTTCCCCTGCTGGCGGCGGTGCCCGGGGGCGCGGGCGGGCCGTTGTGCTGGGCGGTGGGGGTGGTGCCGGTCGCGGCGGGCGCGACGGTGGGCTGGTTCGTGGCGAAGGCGGCGTGCCGGGACCGGGAGCGGGGGCGCGACGCGGCGTGGTCGCTCGGGCGGACGGTGGGGGCCGTCGTGGTGGCGGGGGCGGTGAGCGGGGTGCTGCTCGGCGGGCTCGCGGAGGCGGCGGGCGGTCCGCTCGGGGTGGCGGCGCT
>CBFHCJ010000493.1:0-5571 GCA_965654005.1 uncultured Streptomyces sp.
TGGGTGCCACCGCCGGCCCGGCGGCCGGTCATCGGGGTCTCCGCGGTTACGAACGCTCCTTGAGCGCCTGCTCGATGGTGCGCATGACCTCGTCCAGGGGCGCGTCGGTCCTGGCCACCGTCACCAGCACCTCGCCGTGCGTCGTCGCGGACGCGGGCGCCGCCGTGCGGGGTGCGGCGTTGCGTCCGGCCCCGATCCCCGTGCCGAAGGTCTTCCGTACGATCGCGAAGGCGTGGTCCAGTTGGGCCTCGACGTCTCCCTGCCCGCCGGCCCGCAGCCAGCGCCGCAGGACATGGTTGTGCGCCGTGACGACCGCGGAGGCGGCGACCTCCGCGAGCAGCGGGTCGTCGTTCGCGTCGTCGTCGTGCGCGTGCTCGTCGAAGTGGCCGAGCAGATAGCGCGTGAAGAGGCGCTCGTAGCGGGCGACGGAGGCGATCTCCGCCTCGCGCAGCGTCGGCACCTCGCGGGTCAGCTTGTAGCGCTGCACGGAGATCTCCGGCCGCGCCGCGTACATCCGCATGACTTCCTTGATGCCGCGGCACACCGTGTCCAGCGGGTGCTCGTGCGCGGGCGCGGCGTCGAGCACCGCCTCGGCCCGGACCAGGGTGTCGTCGTGATCGGGGAAGATCGCCTCTTCCTTGGAGCGGAAGTGCCGGAAGAAGGTGCGCCGGGCGACCCCGGCGGCCGCCGCGATCTCGTCGACGGTGGTCGCTTCGTACCCTTTCGTGGCGAACAGCTCCATCGCCGCGGCCGCCAGTTCTCGGCGCATCTTGAGCCGCTGGGCGGCGGCACGACTGCCTGCGGCACTCTCCGGTGCGTCGGGCGCAGCTGGTGTACGTGAGGACTTGGCGGGCTGGGACATGACCCGAACGTACTGCATCTGCGCAGGGCGGTGTGCATGTCCCCGGTTCCCCCCGCCCCGGGCGGGCGGGGGGTCGCCGGTCGGATCGAGCAGTCCGCCCCAGTCGGCGGCGCCTTGGAACGAGTCGCCGGGCCGGTCAGCGCTTGGCATATTCGCGGAAGCCGCGGCCGGTCTTGCGGCCGAGGCAGCCCGCGGCCACCAGGTGTTCCAGAAGCGGTGCGGGGGCCAGACCCGGGTCGCGGAACTCGCTGTGCAGGACCTTCTCGATGGCCAGCGAGACATCGAGGCCGACCACGTCGAGCAGCTCGAAGGGCCCCATCGGGTAACCGCCGCCCAGCTTCATCGCCGCGTCGATGTCGTCAAGGGACGCGTAGTGCTCCTGGACCATCTTGATCGCGTTGTTGAGGTACGGGAACAGCAGGGCGTTCACGATGAATCCGGCGCGGTCCCCGCAGTCCACCGGATGCTTCTTGACCGACGCACACAGTTCACGAACCGTCGCGTGCGCATCGTCCGCGGTCAGCACCGTACGGACCACCTCGACCAGCTTCATGGCGGGCGCCGGGTTGAAGAAGTGCATACCGATCACGTCCTGCGGGCGCGAGGTGGCGCGGGCGCAGGCGACCACGGGCAGCGAGGAGGTGGTGGTGGCGAGGATCGCGCCCGGCTTGCAGACCTTGTCGAAGGTGGCGAACAACTGCTGCTTGATCTCCAGGTCCTCGGCGACGGCCTCCAGGGCCAGGTCGACGTCGGCGAAGTCGTCGTAGGAGCCCGTCGGCCGGATCCGGTCGAGTGTCTGCGCGGCCGCCTCGGTCGTCGTCCGGCCCTTGTCGACCGAACGTGCGAGCGACTTGTCGATCCGGGCCTTGGCGGCCTGGGCCTTCTCCTCCGCACGGGCGGCGAGCACGACCTCGTACCCGGCCTTGGCGAAGACCTCGGCGATCCCGGACGCCATGGTTCCGGAGCCGGCGACGCCGACCGAGCGGACCGGGCGGCCAGGGGCCGGACAGGCGCCCTCCATCGGCGTCAGCGCGTCGCGCACCACGGTCGCACTGCCGGGCGCCTCGTACGTGTAGAAGCCACGCCCCGACTTGCGGCCGGTCAGGCCCGCCTCGCTGAGCTGCTTGAGGATCGGCGCGGGCGCGTGCAGCCGGTCGTGGGAGGCGGCGTACATGGCGTCCAGGACCGTACGGGCCGTGTCGATGCCGATCAGGTCGAGCAGGGCGAGCGGGCCCATGGGCAGACCGCAGCCCAGCTTCATCGCGGCGTCGATGTCCTCGCGGGAGGCGTACCTCGCCTCGTACATCGCGGCGGCCTGGTTGAGGTAGCCGAACAGCAGACCGTCGGCGACGAATCCGGGCCGGTCACCCACCGCGACGGGCTCCTTGCCCAGATCGAGGGCGAGGTTCGTCACCGCCGTGACCGCGGCCGGGGCGGTCAGCACGGACGAGACCACCTCGACCAGCCGCATCGCCGGCGCCGGGTTGAAGAAATGCAGTCCGAGGAGGCGCTCCGGGCGGGCCGAGTCGGCCGCGAGCCGGGTGACGGAGAGGGCGTTGGTACCGGTGGCGAGGACGGTGTCCGGGCGCACGATGCCGTCGAGGGCGCGGAAGACCTGCTGCTTGATCTCGTACGACTCCGGGACCACCTCGATGACCAGGTCGGCGTCGGCAGCGGCCCGCAGATCCGTGAAGGTGCGGAAGCGGGCGAGGGCGTCGCCGCGCTCCTGTTCGGTCAGGCGGCCGCGGCCGACGGCGCGGGCGGTGGCCGACTCCAGGGCGGCGACGGCTTTCGTGGCAGCGACGTCGCTGACGTCGATGCCGATGACCTCGCGGCCGGCCCGGGTCAGCACCTCGGTGATGCCGGTGCCCATGGTGCCGAGGCCGACGACGGCAATGGTCTTGAGCGGGGACAGAGACGTGTCGGAAAGGGGAGTGGCCATCGCGGGACTCCAGGAATGAGGGTGACGGCTGAGGAGAGCGCCGGGATGCGCCGACGGGCGCACACAGCGCGGAGAGTGCGGGTGTTTGCCGGGCTGACGAGCACACACGCCCGGTGTCGTCCAGGGCGTGCATACGCCCGGGGAACGGTGATCCGACCGGCCCTGTCCCGGAGCCGCGTCGTACTGAGGTACCGATGTACCGAACCGACCAGCACTCGCGGTGGCTGCGTCACCAGGCCACCGCAAGTCGTGCGAGTGGGTAACTCGCTCGATTGAGCTTAACCGGCGGGTAACGAGCGCGCCAGTCCCCGAGTTTGTGATGTAGGCCCCCCGGCCGGGCGCAGCCCCCTAGTCTCGGCGCTATGGACGAAGCGTTGCGATCACTCACGGAGCGTTTACGGACCGAGGCCGGGGGGTCCCCGGCGTACGAGCGGCTGGTGGCCACCGACGACCTCGACGGGCTGGCCGCCGTGCTGACCGAACCCGGACACCCACTGTGGGCCCGGGAGCTGGCCGCCTTCCGGCTCGGCATCGCGGGGGACCGGCGCTCCTTCGAGGCACTCGTCCTGCTGCTCAACCACCGTGATCCACAGCGCTGCGCCTCGGCCGAGCACGCCCTCGCCCGGCTCGGCGATCCGCGCACCGCCCGCGCGGCGGCGGCGCTCGCCACGAACGAGCTCCGCGTCGCCTACGCCCTCCACTCCGTGCGCCTGCTCGTCGAGCTGCGCGCCCCCGAGGCCGTACCCGCGCTGATCACCACGCTCCAGCGCAGACTGCGGCCGCACGATCCGTACCGGAAGGTGGCGCTCGCCTGCGTGGAGGGGCTCGGCGCCCTCGGGGACGACCGGGCCGGACCCGTGCTGAACGAGGCGCTCGCGCACCCCGCGCTGGCGCAGGCGGCGGTGCACGCGCTGGCGCGCATTCCCAGGCAGCGCTGAACCGTCAGCCAGGGAGCGGCGACACGGCCGCGTGTCTCACCTCGGGCGACTGCGGCATCAGCCCCCGGTACGCGACCCGCCGGCCGCGGACGCGGATCGCTCACGCGCCGGCAGTCGGCGGGGGCCACGTCACGGAGGCGGAGAGGGCCGTCCATGACGGAACCGTAGGCGGGCGCGGCTCCGCGCGGCCACGGGTTGTTCGGGCAGCACCGCGTACGCCTCGATCTCAGCCGTGGTAGCCGAGCAGCCCGTGCAGCGTCGAGCCGCGCTCGGCGGTGGACGCGGTCGTGGTGCTCCGCGGCTGAGGGTCGGGCAGCTTCTCGCACACCGCGTCGACCTCCCCGCTGCCGTGCGGCACCGTGCCGTCGGCCAGGTACGCCGCCAGGTACTGGTCCAGACAGGCGTTTCCGCTCAGCGAGATGCCGTGGTTCCCGCCGCCCTGCTCGACCACCAGGCTGGAGCCGCCCAGCAGATGATGGACCGTCATGCCGCCCTCGTACGGGGTGGCGGCGTCGTTGGTCGCCTGGAACAACAGCGTCGGCGGAAGCGCGTCGTTCGCCACGTCCACCGGCCGCAGCGAGTCCGTCGGCCAGTAGGCGCACGGCGCGTTGTACCAGGCGTTGCTCCAGACCATGAACGGCGCCTTCGCGTACACCGCCCAGTTGTCCTTGCGCCACCGCGCCCAGTCCCGCGGCCAGGAGACGTCATGGCACAGCACCGATGTGTAGACGCTGTAGCCGTTCTCGCCCGAGGCGCCGACCGAGCCGAAGCGTTTGTACGCCTCGACCAGCGGGCCGGAGTCCTTGCCGTTCACATACGCGGCGAACGCCTGTGCGAGGTATGGCCAGTAGCCGTTGTAGTAGCCGCCCGGGACGAAGGTGTCCTCCAGTTCGGAGGCGCCCACCTTCTCCCAGGCCGGGTTCTTCGCGAGTGCCGCCCGCATCGCGTACCACTTGGCCTCGACCTCGGCCGGGTCAGTGCCGAGCCGGTACGTCGAGTCGTGCCGGGCGATCCACGCCATCAGCGCCTGATGGCGGTCGTTGAACGCGTAGTCCTGCCGGGTGTTGTCGGCGTACCAGACGCCCGCCGGGTCGACGATGGAGTCGAGCACCAGACGGCGTACCCGCTGCGGGAACAGCTTCGCGTAGACGGCGCCCAGGTAGGTGCCGTACGAGTACCCGAAGTAGCCGATCTTCTCGGCGCCGAGCGCCTGCCGGATCGCGTCCATGTCCCGCACGGCGCTGATTGTGTCGATGTACGGCAGCACGTCCGCGTACTTGGTGGCGCACGCCTTGGCGAAGGACTCGACGCGAGTGAGGTTCGCCTTCTCCAGGGCGGGGGTGCGGGGCACCGAGTCCGGGCGCGTCGGGTTGAAGTAGCCGGGTTCGCAGTTCAGGGCCGGCCGGCTCTTGCCCACGCCCCGCGGATCAAAGCCGATGACGTCGTACTGCGCCGCCACCGCCTTGGGCAGCGAGGACGCGACGAACCCGGCGAGGGTCAGACCGCTGCCGCCGGGCCCGCCGGGGTTGACCAGCAGTGGGCCCTGAGAGGTCTTCGCGGTGTGCTGGACACGGGACAGCGCCAATGTGATCTGCCGTCCGTGCGGGTTCGTGTAGTCGAGCGGCACGGGGAGCGTGCCGCACTCGGCGTTCCGGCTCTGCAGGACCGGGCTCGCGCATGTACCCCAGGTGATGAGCTGCGCGGCGTACCCGGCGGTCGGCCCGATCTTCGCCTGAGGTCGTGCCGCGGTCAGAGCGCCAGTACGAGGGCGAGGCCCTGCGAAACCGAGTCCATCAGCGACATTGGCAATGTCGTCACCGGGCGGGGCC
>CBFHCJ010000494.1:0-5562 GCA_965654005.1 uncultured Streptomyces sp.
GCGCGCCGCACACACGACGACTGACGCCGGGAGGGCGACGCTCCGGACACGCCTTACACGGCCCCGCACGACCATCGCCCCTCGCGTATGCCGCACACTGCCCCGCCTCTTTGCCGTCCGGTGGCGGAACACCGCGCGGGCACGCCGCGCCGCGCGGATCCCGCAGCACATACCCCGTGGCGGTCGGGCGTCGCCACTCGGGCTCTGCGGCGCGGCCCGCGCACGGTTCCTTTTTCGTGCGGCACCATGCGTCGAACACCGTGCACGGGGAATTCGCGCACGGCGCACAAAAAAACGCACGGCGCGCAGAAATCGCGCGCACCGGTTTTCCGGGGCGCACGAGAACAAGGGCAGCCGTTATGGGCGTCCAACGAATATCCCTCTTTGTATACGGCGCCTGTGTTAATGCCGGGGCCCCGACATGTTTACGGGTTGTTGCGAAGTCCTCACACGGTCCACGCGCTCCCCGGCGCCGGGGAAGCGCAGCCGGTGCGCGGCCGTCACGCGCTCGGTGTGCAGTGCCGTGATCGCCCGCGCCCGCTCGCCGTCCCCGCGCGCGACGGCGTCCACGATGCCGCCGTGCTCGGCCCAGGACTCCACGGGGTTCACGGGCGTCTCGACCGCGTACATCCAGGCGATCTTGTGCCGCAGCTGGCCCAGTGTCGAGGTCAGCGCGGCGCTTCCGCAGGCCTGTGCGAGCGTCTCGTGGAACCAGCCGCCCAGGGAGCGAAGATCCTCGCTGCTGCCCCTCCTGGCCCGCTCCTGGCCCAGTTTGACCAGGCCGCGCAGCACCTTGAGGTGGGCCTCGGTGCGCCGCTGAGCGGCCCGCGCGGCCCCCAACGGCTCCAGCAGCATCCGCATCTCCAGCAGGTCGGCGGCCTCGTGCTCGGTGGGTTCCGCCACGCACGCGCCCGCGTGTCTGCGTGTGATGACGAAGCCCTCGGCCTCCAGCGTGCGCAGGGCCTCGCGCACGGGAACGCGGGAGACGCCGTACCGGCGCGCGAGGAGCTCCTCGGTGAGCCGGCTGCCGCGCTCGTAGACACCCGCGACGATGTCATCACGGATCGCCGTGCATACCGAGTGCGCCGGAATACGCATGACCGACCTCCGCCTTAATCCCCGTGAAACGTCGCCGATTGACGTGCGTTCAACCGACTCTATTGCAGCGGGCTGGAATTGCCGAAGGCGGGTCGGAATCCATGGATATTTTTTGGACAGACAGCCGTTCGAAACGACGATGACCCCGGCTCATGAGCCGGGGCGTCGGAGGGGTACGCCCGTCACAGGTTCAGACGTTCACGCCGTGCGACCGGAGGTAGGCGACGGGGTCGATGTCCGAGCCGTACTCCGGGGACGTACGGGCCTCGAAGTGCAGGTGCGGCCCGGTGACGTTGCCGGTGGCCCCGGAGAGGGCTATCCGCAGACCCGGGGTGACACGCTGACCCACGAAGACGCCGATGGACGACAGGTGGCCGTACTGCGTGTAGGTGCCGTCGTTCATCTTGATGACGATCTGGTTGCCGTACGCGCCGCCCCAGCCCGTCTCGACGACGGTGCCGGAGCCGACCGCGTGCACGGGCGTGCCTGTGGCGGCGTGAAAGTCGATGCCGGTGTGGGCGCCGGCGGACCACAGGGAGCCGCCGGTCCGGTAGCCGGTGGAGACGTACGAGTGGTAGATCGGCGCCACGAACGCGTTGAGGCGCCTGCGCTCGGCCTCGCGGGCGGCGTGCTCCTTGGCCTCGCGCGCCTGCCGGGCCTGCTCCGCGGCCTTCCTGCGTGCGGACTCGGCGGCCTGCTTCTGCTCGGCGGCCTGCTTCTGGGCGGCGGCCTGCGCGTGGATCTTCTCGGCGATCGAGTCGCCGAGCGTGACGGCCTGGATCAGTCCCGTCCGCTCGACGGAGGTGTCGGCGGCGAGTGCCGGGGCGGCCAGGGTGCCGATGACGCCGGTGGTGGTGAGCGTCGCGACGCCGACGGCGTTGGTCGTCGTGCGCCTCACACGGCTCGGACGGCGGTGCTTCCCGGTGGCGCAGGTGAACGCCATGGAGTGGCTGTCCTTTCCTTCCCTCTCGCCTACCGGGTTAGCTGACGGGTTCGGAGCAGGAAGGTCTCCTACGGGCTGGCGCCCGATTCACCCCAGGGACTGCTGGGCCCCTCCAGCCGCGAAGGCGGCGACAGGAGGGCGGGTCCCCGGTTCCCCTGGCTCGCGCCGGGGGACTCGGCGATGACTGTCCGGTGCCGCGGGTGCGGCGCACTGCCTGACGGACACCTGAGAGACGCTAAGGGGACGCCTTTTCACACCACAAACACAGCCCGGGATTTGTAGTGCATCCCACAGGGCAGAACGGCGATCTCTGTGGCAATACGGACAAACTCCCAACAGGAAGGGCCCTGGTGACAGAGGTCACCAGGGCCCTCGAGCCGTCGCCGTCCTGCGACGCCCACTTCCTTCACTCGGCTGGTACCACCCTCACGTCACCGATGCCGAGCGCCGTGACGGGCTCCTCGATCTGCGCGGCGTCGCCCACCAGGACGGTCACCAGACGATCCGCCGGGAAGGCGTTCACCACAGCCGCCGTGGCCTCCACCGTGCCCGTGGCGGCGAGCTGCTGATACAGCGTCGCCTGGTGGTCGTCCGGCAGGTGCTGCTCGACCTGGTCGGCGAGCGTGCTCGCGACGGCCGCCGCGGTCTCGAATTTGAGCGGCGCCACCCCCACCAGATTCTGCACCGCGACATCGCGCTCGGCGTCCGTCAGCCCCTCGGCGGCGAGGGTGCGCAGCACCTTCCAGAGGTCGTCGAGCGCCGGTCCGGTGTTCGGCGTATCGACCGTGCCGCTGAGGGCGAGCATCGCGGCGCCACTGCCGTCGGGCGCGGAGCGCAGCACCTGGCCGAACGCCCGCACTCCGTAGGTGTAGCCCTTCTCCTCGCGCAGGACGCGGTCCAGGCGGGAGGTGATGGTGCCGCCGAGGCAGTACGTCCCGAGCACCTGCGCGGGCCACACACGGTCATGACGGTCGGCTCCGACGCGGCCGATGAGCAACTGCGTCTGGACGGCGCCGGGGCGGTCCACGATGATCACACGGCCGGTGTCGTCGGCAGTCACCGGAGGCACGGGGCGCGGCTTGGCGGGCTCCCCCGTCCAGGCGCCGAACGTGTCGCCGAGGAGCGCGTCGACGTCGACCTCAGTGAGGTCACCGACCACGACGACGGTGGCCGTCGTGGGGCGCACGTAGCGCTCGTAGAAGGCGCGGACCGCGGCGGCGTCGATGGTCGCGACCGTCTCCTCCGTGCCCTGGCGCGGGCGGGACATGCGCGAGGACGCCGGGAACAGCTCCTTGGAGAGCTCCTTGGCGGCGCGGCGGGCCGGGCTGGCGGTCTCGTGCGGGATCTCGTCGAGGCGGTTGCGCACCAGGCGCTCCACCTCGCTGTCCGCGAACGCCGGCGACTTCAGGGCGTCGGCGAGCAGCCCGAGCGCCCTGGGGAGGCGGGAGACGGGCACCTCGAGGGAGAGACGGACGCCGGGGTGGTCGGCGTGCGAGTCGAGGGTGGCACCGCAGCGCTCCAGCTCGGCGGCGAACTCCTCGGCGGAGTTCTTGTCGGTGCCCTCGGAGAAGGCGCGCGCCATGATCGTGGCGACGCCGTCGAGGCCGGCCGGCTCGGCGTCCAGCGGCGCGTCGAGGAGCACCTCGACGGCGACGACCTGCTGGCCGGGGCGGTGGCAGCGCAGCACGGTCAGGCCGTTGTCGAGTGCGCCGCGCTCGGGCGCCGGGAACGCCCAGAGCCGGGCTTCGCCGGGCTGTGGCTGCGGGTGGAACTCCATGGTCGCGAGCTCGGTCACTTCGCCGACTCCTCGTTCTCGTCGGTGGTTTCGGCGGCTTCCAGGGTCTCGGCTTCGGCCTCGGCCCTGACCGGCTCGTACACGAGCACCGCACGATTGTCGGGGCGCAGGCGGGCCTTGGCGACCTCCTGCACCTCCTGCGCGGTGACCTCCAGCACTCGCTGGGCGACGGTCAGGGCGAGCTGCGGGTCGCCGAACAGCACGGCGTAGCGGCACAGTGCGTCGGCGCGGCCCGCGACCGTGCCGAGCCGGTCCAGCGACTCGCGCTCGAACTGGGCCTGGGCGCGCTCCATTTCCTCGGCCGTCGGGCCCTCCTCGGCGAACCGGGCGAGTTCCTCGTCGATGGCGGCCTCGATGACGGGCACCTCCACGTCACCGGAGGCCTTCACATCCAGCCATCCGAAGGAGGGCGCTCCGGCGAGCCGCATCAGGCCGAACCCGGCGGCGACGGCGGTGCGGTCGCGCCGTACGAGCCGGTTGTAGAGGCGGGAGGACTCGCCGCCGCCGAGGATCGTGAGGGCCAGGTCGGCCGCGTCGCTGGCACGGGTGCCGTCGTGCGGCAGCCGGTAGGCGGCCATCAGGGCGCGCGCCGGTACCTCCTCCTCGACGACCTCGCGCAGCTGCTCACCGATGACGTCGGGCAGGGAGCCGTCGCGGGGAGCGGGCTTGCCGTCGTGGGACGGGATGGACCCGAAGTACTTCTCGATCCAGGCGAGGGTCTGCTGGGGGTCGATGTCGCCCACGACGGAGAGGACCGCGTTGTTGGGTGCGTAGTACGTGCGGAAGAACGCGCGCGCGTCCTCCAGGGTGGCCGCGTCCAGGTCCGCCATCGAGCCGATCGGCGTGTGGTGGTAGGGGTGGCCCTCCGGGTAGGCGAGCGCGGTCAGCTTCTCGAAGGCGGTGCCGTAAGGGACGTTGTCGTAGCGCTGGCGGCGCTCGTTCTTCACGACGTCCCGCTGGTTCTCCATCGACTCGTCGTCGAGCGCGGCGAGCAGGGAGCCCATACGGTCGGCCTCAAGCCAGAGGGCGAGCTCCAGCTGGTGGGTCGGCATGGTCTCGAAGTAGTTCGTGCGCTCGAAACTCGTCGTGCCGTTCAGCGAGCCGCCGGCGCCCTGCACCAGCTCGAAGTGGCCGTTGCCCTTCACCTGGGCCGAGCCCTGGAACATCAGGTGCTCGAAGAGGTGGGCGAGACCGGTGCGGCCCTCGGCCTCGTGGCGGGAGCCGACGTCGTACCAGAGGCACACCGCCGCGACCGGGGTCAGATGGTCCTCGGAGAGCACCACGCGCAGGCCGTTGGCCAGGCGGTGCTCGGTCGCTGTCAGGCCCCCGGAGCCTGCCTCGGCTGTGGCCGTGTGACCCATGGGCATGTACGTCCCTTCAATCGCGGAAGCTATGGCGGAAACCGAGGTTCCTGCCGCTCCTGTCACTGTATGCAAGCGTGCCGACCGGTGGAGAAGTTCCGGGGCGACGTACGCCGAGAGCGAGACCGGGATTACGGAGGGTGGGCGATGGCGTACGCGGTTGACGCCGCGGGGCGCTGACGCCTGGCGGCGACTCGGGGGCGCGAGCGGGCGGGTGCAGCTCGAGAGTTCGGTGGCGCGCGAGCGGAGGCACCTTGCAAGGCGGGCGGGGGCCTCTCACGAGCACATGCGCGGGCCGCTCCATCCGCGGGCGCGGGTCACTCGCATGCACGGGCCACTCCATCCGCGGGCCGGGGTACGTCGCC
>CBFHCJ010000495.1:0-5560 GCA_965654005.1 uncultured Streptomyces sp.
ACGAAGCCCATGTGGCCGACGGAGGAGTAGGCGATGAGCCGCTTGAGGTCGCCCTTCGCGCCCCGCTTGGCGAGGGCGAGGCAGGCGAGGGATCCGTAGATGATCCCGACGACGGCGAAGGCGGCTAGGTACGGCGCGAAGGTGTGGAACCCGTCGGGCGCGACCGGCAGGATGATTCGGACGAACCCGTACGTACCCATCTTCAGCAGGACACCGGCCAGCAGGACCGAGCCGACGGTCGGCGCTGAGGTGTGAGCATCGGGCAGCCAGCTGTGCAGCGGCCACATCGGCGTCTTGACCGCAAGCCCGATCCCGATCGCCAAAACGGCGATGACCTGCACGGATGTAGTGAGCGAGCGGCCGTTGTCAGTGGCGAGTGCCACCATGTCGAACGTGCCCGCTTTGATTCCGATCAGGAGCAGGCCGAGCAGCATGACGACGGAGCCGAGCAGTGTGAAGAGGATGAACCTCCACGCGGCCCGGGTTCGGCCCTCACCGCCCCAGCGGGCGATGAGGAAGTACATCGGGATGAGAACCATCTCGAACGCGAGGAAGAAGAGCAGCAGGTCGAGGACGGCGAAGGTCGCGAGGGTGCCGGACTCGAGGACGAGCAGCAGGGCGACGAAGGCCTTCGGGGACGGGCCCGCGGGCAGCTTGAAGTACGAGTAGAGCGCGCAGAGGAAGGTCAGCAGCGCGGTCAGGACCAGAAGGGGGAGGGAGATGCCGTCGATGCCGAGGTGGATCCGCACGTCGAGTGCGGGGATCCAGCTGATGTCGGTCGTGGCCTGCATCTTCGAGGGGTGGTCGTGGTCGAAGCCGAGCGCGAGGACGATCGCCGCGATGAGCACGGCGCCGGTGACGGTCACGCCGTGCCGCAGCACGGCCTGGTCGGGCGACTTCCCCTTCAGCCCGGGCGGGGCCGGCAGGAGGGCGGCGAGCGCGCCGATGAGCGGCACGACGACGACGAATGCCAGAAGGAACTGCATCACGGACTTGCTGATATCGATCACGCCTGCTCACGCTCCCGTGGCGACGAGGAGGGCGGCCACCACCAGGACGACGGTGCCGGCGAGCAGCGCGCTCACATAGGTCTGCACATTGCCGGTCTGAGCGCGCCGTACGGCGGCCCCCAGCAGGCGCGGTAGGGCTCCCGCGCCGCGTACGTAGGTCTCGACGACCTCGCGGTCCAGGAACCGGACGAGACTCGCTCCGGCCAGGACCGGGCGGACGAAGAGCGTGTCGTACACGGCGTCCAGGTGGAAGCCGACGGCCGCGTGGCGGTGCAGCGGGCCGAGCAGGAGGCGGCCCGGGTCCGCCGGGTCGGGCGCGGAGGCCATGTCGCCGTACGCGGGCGCATGGCTCGCGATGGCCTCGGCCTCCACCAGCCCGGCGTCCCCCTCGGGGTGGGCCGCGACCGCACCAAGGGGGTGCCCCCGCTCGAGCGAAGCCGAGAGTGGGGGAGGAACGCGGGCCGCGAGCGCGGTGGTGTGCCGCCAGGCGCCGTAGGTCACGAGTCCACCGGCCAGCGCGAGGCCCGTACCGAGGACGGAGGTGGTGAGCGTCGGCGTCAGGTCGCGGCCGTCGAACCAGTCGGGCAGCACGCCGTATGTGAGCCCGAACGCCAGCGACGGGACGGCGAGCACCCACAGCACGGCGTTCATGACGAGGGGCTGCTTGCCGTGGTCGGGGGCCTGGGCGCCGTGGCCGCGGAAGGCGAGCAGCCACAGGCGGGTCGCGTAGGCGGCGGTGAGCAGGGCGGTGACCAGGCCGGTGACGAGCACGATCCAGCCCGCGGCGCCGGGGGCGTGCTCGGTGTGGCCGGTGGCGACGTGCTCGGCGGCGCCGAGGACGGACTCCTTGGAGAAGAAGCCGGAGAACGGCGGGATCGCGGCGAGCGCGAGAAGCGCCACAGTCATCGTCCAGTAGGCGTCGGGGACGCGGGCGCGCAGGTCCTTCATCCGGGACATGGCGGCCAGCGAGTTGGTGCCGGCGGCGTGGATGATCACACCGGCGGCGAGGAACAGCAGCGCCTTGAAGGCGCCGTGGGACAGGAGGTGGAAGACGGCGGCATCGCGGTCGCCGACGGCGAGGGCGCCGGTCATATAGCCGAGTTGGCCGATCGTCGAGTACGCGAGGACGCGCTTGATGTCGTCCTGGGCGAGTGCGGCGAGCGCCGAGCCGGCCATCGTCACGGCTGCCATGACGGCGAGGACCACCATCGCGGCCGAGGAGGCCTCGAAGACCGGGAGGAGACGGGCGATGAAGTAGACACCGGCGGCGACCATCGTCGCGGCGTGGATCAGCGCGGAGACGGGCGTCGGGCCCGCCATCGCGTCGGGGAGCCAGGTGTGCAGCGGGAACTGCGCGGACTTGCCCGCCACGCCGCCCAGGAGCAGCAGGGCGACCAGGGTCGGGTGGTGCAGTCCGCCGCTGGCGACGGTGCCGAGGACCGTCGTGATGCGGAAGGAGCCGGCGTCGGTGGCGAGCGCGAACAGCCCGATCAGGAAGGGGACGTCGCCGAGCTTGGTGACCAGGAAGGCCTTGATGGAGGCGGCGCGGGCCTCCGGGGTCTCCCAGTAGTGGCCGACCAGGAAGTAGGAGCAGATGCCCATGACTTCCCAGCCGACCAGCAGCACGATCAGGTCGCCCGAGTAGACGACCAGGAGCATCGCGGAGGTGAACAAGGAGACGAGAGCGGCGTACGAGGGGTAGCGCGGGTCGTCGCGCAGGTAGCCCGTCGAGTACAGCTGCACGCAGGAGGCGACGACGCCGACCAGGACGGCGACGAGGGCGGCGAAGCCGTCGATGTGCAGGGCGAGTTCGATCGGGACCGAGCCGGTGGGCGTGAGCTCGGTCGCGGAGTCGATGGCCCGGCCGCCGCCCTGGTGCGCGGCGACCAGCACGGCGAGCACGAGTGACGTGAGGATCGGCAGGAGGGCGAGCGGGCGGACGAAGCCGGGGGCCGTGCGGCCGAGCAGCAGGCCGGCCGCGGCGCCCAGGAACGGAAGGAGAGGGACGAGGACGGCGAGGGTGGTCGTGGTCACGCGGTGGCCTCAGCCTTCTCAGCCGCAGGGGTGTCGCTTTCGTGGCCCTCGGCGGTGTCGCGGAGTCGGTCGATGTCCGCGGTGCCGCGGTTGCGGTGGACGGCGAGCACGATCGCCAGACCGATGCCGATCTCGGCGGCGGCGATGGCGATGGTGAACAGGGTTAGGGCCTGGCCGGAGTGCAGCGTCTCGCGGGCCGTCCTGCTCAGCCAGACATCGAAGGCGACGAGGTTGAGGTTGACGGCGTTGAGCATCAGCTCGACCGACATCAGGACGAGGATCGCGTTACGGCGGGCGAGGACGCCGTACAGGCCCGTGCAGAAGAGGAGGGCGGAGAGCATGGCGGGATAGAGGAGGTGCATCAGCGGACGCCCTCCTTCTCGCTCCGGGTGCCCGGGACGGTCGGGGCGCTCGCGGTGGGGGCGTTCGCCTTCGCCTTGCGGGAGAGGACGATCGCGCCGACGAGAGCGGCGAGGAGCAGGACGGAGAGGGCCTCGAAGGGGAGAACCCAGTTCCGGAAGAGGCTCGCGCCGGTGACCTTGGTGGAGCCGGAGGCGGCGCCGTCCAGGTTGATCCAGGTCGTACGGAAGGCGTCGGTGACCACCCAGACCAGGGCGGCCGCGGCGGCGACGGCCACGGTGAGGGCGGCCCAGCGGTTGCCGGAGTCGGCGTCCGGGGAGCGGCCGATGGGGGCCTTGGTGAGCATCAGACCGAAGAGGAGGAGCACGACGACGGAGCCGACGTAGATGAGGACCTGCACCCACGCGATGAACTCGGCGGTGAGCAGGAGGTACTCGACGGCGAGTCCGCCGAGGGTCGCCACGAGCCACAGGGCGGCGTGCACCAGCTGCCTGGTGGTGACGGTGACGAGCGCGGCGCCGAAGGTCACCAGGCCGACGAGGAGGAAGGCGATCTCGACGCCGGTCGGGGAGAGGAAGCCGTGCGTGTCGGCGGCGGCCGTGGTCAGCGCGGCGGAGGTGGGGCTCACGAGTCTCCTCCCTGCGGATCGGCGGACTGGGTCGGTTCGGCCGGTTCGGCCGGTTCAGCCGGTTCAGCCGGTTCGGCCGGTTCGGCCTGGGCGGCGGCAAGCTTCTCGGCGGTCTTGCGGGCGGCGGCGATCTCCTTGGGCTCCTCGGCGCCGGGGTCGAGGGCGGGCGGGGCCGGCACGGTCCACATCCACTCGCGGAGCTTGTCGCGCTCGTGGGTGAGGTCGCGGATGTCGGTCTCGGCGTACTCGAACTCCGGGGACCAGAACAGGGCGTCGAAGGGACACACCTCGATGCAGATACCGCAGTACATGCAGAGGGAGAAGTCGATGGCGAAGCGGTCCAGGACGTTGCGGCTGCGCTCGCGGCCGCCGGGGGCGGCCGGCGGGACCGTCTCCTTGTGGGAGTCGATGTAGATGCACCAGTCCGGGCACTCGCGGGCGCACAGCATGCAGACCGTGCAGTTCTCCTCGAAGAGGCCGATGACGCCACGGGTGCGGGGCGGAAGGGCCGGCTGGGCGTCCGGGTACTGCTCGGTGACGGACTTCTTCGTCATCGTGCGGAGGGTGACGGCCAGGCCCTTGGCGAGGCCGGAGCCAGGAATCGACAGGCGGGGCCGCCCGGAGGGCGTCGTCGAGGGGTGGTGGTCGGGCGACGAGCGGGACATCAGGAGATCAACACCTTGACGATGCCGGTGAGGGCGATCTGGGCGAGGGAGAGGGGGACGAGGAGGGTCCAGGAGAGCTTCTGGAGCTGGTCCTCGCGCAGGCGGGGGTAGGTGACGCGCAGCCAGATGACGACGAAGGCGAGGATCGCGGTCTTCAGGAGCGTCCACAGCCAGCCGAGGCCGTCGGCGCCCCAGGGGCCGTGCCAGCCGCCCAGGAACAGGACGGTGGTAAGACCGCACAGGACGACGATTCCGGCGTACTCGGCGAGGAGGAACAGGGCGAAACGCAGGCCGGTGTACTCGGTGTACGCGCCGAAGATGATCTCTGAGTCGGCGACGGGCATGTCGAACGGCGGGCGTTGCAGCTCGGCGAGGCCGGCGACGAAGAAGACGAGCGCGCCGACGATCTGCCAGGGCAGCCACCACCAGTGGAAGGCGTGGAGAATGCCGGGGATGGAGACGGTGCCGGCCGCCATGGCCACCGAGGCGGCGGCGAGCAGCATGGGGAGTTCGTAGGCGAGAAGCTGGGCGGCGGTACGGAGGCCGCCGAGGAGGGAGAACTTGTTGGCGGAGGCCCACCCGGCCATGAGGGAGCCGAGGACGCCGACGCCCATGACGGCCAGCACGAAGAAGATGCCCGCGTCGACGACCTGGCCGACGGCGCCCTCGCTCGGGCCGATCGGGATGGCGAGGAGGACGAGGAGGTAGGGCAGGAGCGCGACGGCGGGGGCCAGCTGAAAGATGCGACGGTCCGCGCCCGCCGGGACGACGTCCTCCTTCTGCGCGAACTTCACGCCGTCGGCGACGAGCTGGGCCCAGCCGTGGAAGCCACCGGCGTACATCGGGCCGAGGCGGCCCTGCAT
>CBFHCJ010000496.1:0-5523 GCA_965654005.1 uncultured Streptomyces sp.
GCCGTGCGCTGAGTGACTCACTCCTCGAATGCCCTCGCCCTGCGCACTTTCACCGTATACACCAGGCCCAGCATTTGGCGTGGGATTGTCGTTGATGCCGACGATTCCGCCGTGTCCGGCGGCGTGGCTTACGCCGTGGCAGCCCTCGCCAGCTGTGCTCTCGAACCATCCCGCATCGCCGCGACCGTCGGTTTTCACGTTGACGCCGACGACCGCGCCGTGCGCTGAGTGACTCACTCCTCGAATGCCCTCGCCCTGCGCACTTTCACCGAGTAGCGCCTGGCCCGAGCCTTGGTTACTTACCGACAGCGAAGCTCTATCGCCATTGGTGACCCCTGTCGAAGGCTCATCGAAATTGACATTCATCCATGGCCCCTTTATCTCGGGATGGGTCTTGTCGACCGGGATGATCTCTGGCCTTCTCTGAAGCCATAACATCTAGTCGAGGGCACTTGGGCGCACCGCACAAGTGGGAGCGCACTGAATGGGTGGTGTCCGAGCCGTGCTGGCAGACCGTCTACCGCGTCGCGCGGCGGAGTCGCGACTGGCCACCGGGAGCAGCTATTCCCCGATCACTCTGAGGGTCCGCGTCTCCCGCACCGCCACAGGCACGGTCACCAACATCGCCACCGTCACCGGAGGCGGCGACACCACCACCCACACCGCCACCGACCCGACCGTCATCGACCCGGATCCGAGCCACCACCATCACAAACACGAACACGGCTGGTGGTGACGACACCGCACCCGCCCGGCACGACAGCAACTCACAGGAGTCGCAAAGCCGTTCGTGCCCCATTCGTGCCCGATCGTGCGGGGAGTCGCGGGGAACCACGGTGACGAGCGGGCACCGGGCAGCACAACGGCCCCTGACCGTTCCGCCGGTTCAGGGGCCGTTCGCCTGCTCGGTGGGTGTGGGATTCGAACCCATGGCGGCTCGCGCCACGACGGTTTTCAAGATCGTTTCAGGCATTGGCTCGCCCATCACGGTTCCGCCAACTTCCCACGAAGAGCGGCACCGACAGCAGGAGCCGGGCGCCTTCGACGGCTAGGCTGACCAGCCCGAGCGGTTCGGTCCAATTGCCGATGTCGTCGCTGTAGTCGGGCAGTCCCGGCCCCCTGGAGAGGACGTAGCCCAGCAAGGGGCCGACGGCGACCCCAGTTGCCAGCAGCCATCCCAGTCGGACGAGGCCGATGAGGAGCAGCACGGCGGTGACCACGGCCGTGATCTCCAGGACGTGGTAGGCGACGCCGATGTAGTAGGGGTCCCTTGTTGCTGTGATACCGCCTTGGTCGACGACATGGATGGCAGCCACCGCGAGGGACAGCAGAGCTCCAGCCCACCTGGCCACCCGGGTAGCCCCCGGCATCGCCGCGGTGTGGTGTGACATGCGGAGGCACCTCTTTCTTCCTTCGGCAGCGCATGGCTGCGGCGCCGCGATTCCATCCAGCAGCTTGTTGTGATCTTGGAACCAGGTGCTGTTGCTCGCCGGTTGAGTACGACCTCGGGCTGCCGCCGCCGAGTATGCCGAGTTGCGGTTCAGCCCGGTGCCAGGCACGTTCCCCGGCTCGCCGATCCCGCGTGGTTCACACGGACACCGGCAGCCCTTCTCGGCTGATCTCGTCGAGCAGCAGCTTCGCGGCCACCGTCGCCCCGTCGGTGCGGATCGTGCCGGCCACGGCCCTCGCTCGCTCGCGGGTCTCGTCGGTCAAGCCCGTCTCGAGCGCGGCCGACAGGGACTCGAAGGTCGGGGTCGCACCGTTGTGTGCCGCGCCGATGCCCAGCTCGGCCACCCGGCCGGCCCAGTACGGCTGGTCCGCAAGCTGGGGTACCACGACCTGGGGTGCGCCGGCCCGGGCGGCCGTCGTCGTGGTGCCAGCGCCGCCGTGGTGCACGACGGCGGCCACCCGGCGGAACAGTGCTTGGTGGTTGACCTCACCGATGGCGCAGCAGTCGTCCGCCTCGTCGATCAGGCCCAGGTCCGCCCAGCCGCGCGAGACGAGTACGCGGCGGCCCTGCGCGCGAACCGCCTCGATGGCCACCTGGGCAACGTCCTTCAAGGCGCTTATGGGCATGCTGCCGAAGCCCACGTACACCGGTGGTGCGCCGGTGTCCAGGAACGCCTCCAACTCGGCCGGTAGCGGGCGTGGGTCCGGCACGATCCACGCGCCTGTCTGCACGACGTCGAGATCCGCCGGCTCCTGCCACGGGCCCAGGATCGGGTCCGCCGCCAGCCACGGCCGGTCGGTGAGGACGTAGTCGCGGAAGTGGTCCACCGGTGGCAGGCCGATCGACGCCCGGTGGGTGTTGAGCCCCGTGCCGAACACCTCGTTCATGAACTGGACGTCCAGGTCGTGCAGCACCCGATTGTCGGTCACGTCCGGTGGGAACGTCTGGCCCGGCCGCAGGTGCGGAGGGTGGTACGGCGACGGCAGGTAGGACGGAAAGATGGCCGCGAAGACGTAGTGGACGCCCACTTTTTCAGCCGCCGACCGCGCGCCGGCTGCGGCCGGGAGCAGGCCGGTCGCCACCACCGCGTCACATCCCTCGGCAGCCGCGGTGACCGCGTCGTACTGCGCGGCGACCAACGCGGCCGCGCGCTCGGGCAGGCCCGCCGTCCGCAGGGGCTTCGCCATGGTCACCATCGCGCGCGCCGACCAGCCGACCGGCACCATCTCCGCGCCGACACCGGCCAGCCGCTTCGCGAACTCCTCGTCCGACGGCGCGCACACCCGCACCTCCGCGCCGATTGCCCGCAACGCCACCGCGAGTCCCGCCATCGGTTCGACATCCCCGCGCGACCCGTACGTAGACAACAACACGCGCATTACGCGCCCCCATTTCCGCAGGTCCTGGCCTCGGTTGGCGATTCTGCGGTACGACGGGGGCCTTGCCGCAAGCCCGCCAGTGCGCTATACGTTGAGAGTGGCAAGGAGTGGGTAACCTCCTTGCCGTTGCCTTTTGTCGTCCGCTGCGGACGGACAGGCCCCTCGCGAAGCGCCGGCGCGCCGCGTACGGCGGTACGTCGGCCCACGAGAATCCCCCTGCACCGCACGCCGTCCAAAACTCCTGCCGAGAGCTTGGGCGTCAGGCGCCGAGCACCCCGGTGGACAGGAGCCCCAGAAGCGCCACCCCGACGACGATCCGGTAGACCACAAAGGCGTTGAAGGAGTGCTTGGCGACGAACTTCAGCAGCCAGGCGATGGAGCCACAGGCAACCACGAACGAGACGGCGGTACCCACAGCGAGCGGCACGGCGCCGACCCCGGCGCCCACGGCGTCCTTCAACTCGTAGAGGCCGGCACCGGTCAAGGCGGGAATACCCCGGAAGAACGACAGACGCGTGGCTGCCACCCGGTCCAGGTCCAGGATGAGCGCCGTGGACATCGTGGCACCGGAGCGGGAGAAGCCCGGGAAGAGGAGGGCGAGGATCTGCGCACTGCCCACCAGCATGGCGTCCTTCAGTGAGGTGTCGTCCTCGCCGCGCTTGTGACGCCCCATCTGGTCGGCAGCCCACATCACACCCGATCCGACGATCAGCGAGCCGGCCACCACCCACAGCGAGGCCAGCGGCCCCTCGACGAGCTTCTTGGCGGCAAGACCGACCACGACGATCGGGATCATGGCATAGATGACCCACCAGGCGAACTCGTAGTCGTGGTGGTACCGCTCCTCCTTGTCGACCAGTCCCCGGCCCCAGGCGGAGACGATCCGCACGATGTCCCACCTCGACCGGCGACCGCAAGCGGGTCGCGCGCACCGTCGGCAAGGCCGCCCTCGCCGCCCACCGCGCCCCGGCCCTCGCCCGCAACGCCGGTGCCGCCGGTGCCGCCCTCGGCATCCTCGGCCGCCGCGGCCCGCTCGCATCAGCCGGCCCGGTTCCCCGCCGCGTCGCCGCGCTACTCGCCCCACCTCTGGGACGCCACCCGGCCCTCACCGCGGCAACCGCAGCCGTCCTCACCTCCACCACGCTCGCCACCGCCGAAGCCGCCCACGACCTCCACCTCCTGCTGCAGACGGTCGGCGCCTGGTAGCGGCCCGTCGTACGCCTGAGCCTTGACATGCGCCACCGCCCGGCTGAGTCGCCAAGCTCGAAGAAGGGACGCGTGCGGCAGGACCGTCACCGGCCTTGCGGCGGCTCAATCGGCGGCCCGCTTCCAGGCCGCCTCGCGCAACAGCCGCAGTCCGTTGAGGCCGACGATGACGGTGGAGCCCTCATGGCCCGCGACGCCGAGAGGAAGCGGCAGGTCGCCGGCGAGATCCCAGACCACCAGTCCGGCGATGAAGACACCGGCGATGATCAGGTTCTGGACGACCAGCCTGCGGGCCCGGCGGGACAGGGAGATCACGGCGGGCACAGTGGCGAGTTCGTCGCGGACGATGACCGCGTCGGCGGTCTCCAGCGCCAGGTCGGAGCCCGCCCGACCCATGGCGACGCCAGTGTGTGCGGCGGCCAGCGCCGGGGCGTCGTTGACGCCGTCGCCGACCACCATCACCTTGCGACCGGCCCCTCAAGCTCCCTGACCGCGCTCACCTTGTGCAGGGGCAGCAGCCCTGCCCGTACGTCCTCGATGCCGACCTCGGCAGCGAGGCGGGCGGCGACGCGCGGGTTGTCGCCGGTCAGCAACAGGGGTGCCGTACCGGTGAGGGAGGTCAGTGCGCCGACGGTGCGAGCCGCGTCCTGGCGCAGCCGGTCGGCGATGCCGAGCAGGCCCACCGGCCTACCGTCCGCGGTGACCAGCACGGCCGTCCGGCCGACTTCCTCCAACTCGGCGGCGAGGACCGCCGCCCGGGCGGACTTCGCGTCCGTGGCCCCGTTCAGCAGCCGGGCCGGTGCGCCGACCGCGACCACGCGCCCGTCGACGGTTGCGGTCACGCCGACGCCAGGGGTGGAGTCGAAGTCGTCCGCCACCGGCAGGGCCAACCCCCGTTCACGCGCCGCGTCCACGATGGCCCGCGCCAGCGGATGCTCACTCGGGCGCTCCGCAGCAGCCGCTCCATCACCACCGCCGACTTGACCAGGACGCCGTGCCGTCCGGCGTTGGCGATGGCCGACAGCAGAGGTGGCATGGTGGCCAGCACCACCGCACACGGCGAGGCCACGATCATGAAGGTCATGGCCCGCAACAGCGAGCCGGTGAGGTCCGCGCCGAAGGTGAGGGGCACGAGGAGCACGGTGAGGGTCGCCGCCACCATTCCCAGCGAGTAACGCTGTTCGACCTTCTCGATGAACAACTGCGTCGGTGCCTTGGTCTCGGACGCCTCCTGAACCATGAGCACGATCCGGGCGATCACCGTGTCGGAAGCGTCGCGCTCGACCCGGACGCGCAGGGCGCCGGTGCCGTTGAGAGTGCCTGCGAAGACCTCGTCGCCCTTCTCCTTGGCCACGGGCAGTGACTCGCCGGTGATGGTCGCCTGGTCGACGTCGCTGGAGCCATCGAGCACCTGGCCGTCAGCACCGATGCGCTCTCCGGGCCGCACGAGGATGGTGTCGCCGAGCGACAGCTCGGCGACGGCGACGG
>CBFHCJ010000497.1:0-5508 GCA_965654005.1 uncultured Streptomyces sp.
GACCAGCCCAGCCAGCCGGTCACCGCCACGAGGTCGCCGGGCTGTGCGCCGGCCCGCGTCACGGGCTCCTGGTTGCGCAGATCGCCGAGCGCGGTGATCGACACCATGATCGAGTCGCCCCGTACGACGTCACCGCCGACCACGGAGGCGCCCGCGACCTGGCACTCGTCGCGCAGGCCGTCCATCAGCTCGGTCGGCCAGGTCACCGGGAGTTCGGCCGGCACGACCAGGCCGAGCAGCAGCGCGGTCGGTACGGCACCCATGGCGGCGATGTCCGCGAGGTTTTGCGCGGCGGCCTTGCGGCCGACGTCGTAGGCCGTGGACCAGTCGCGGCGGAAGTGCCGCCCCTCCAGGAGGATGTCGGTGCTCGCCACCACCCTGCGGTCGGGCGCGGCCACCACCGCGGCGTCGTCGCCGGGGCCGACCCGGACCGCCGGGGTGGTGGTGAGCCGGGAGGTCAGCTCCCTGATGAGCCCGAACTCGCCGAGCTCGCCCACGGTGCCCTTCATCGTCGTACGTCCCCTTCTCATGCCTGCCGGGCCCGGTCGCGAGCCGTCATCGTCCTCGATACGGTCGGGTCGACCGTCAACTTGTGTCGCCGGTGTTCCCCGGCGCTCACGCCACAGCCTCCGCGGGTCTCCCCGCGGCGAGCGGTGACGCGATAACGTGGCGTCCCTTCTCCCCACATGATCCTCGTGGCCGCCCTGGAGGTTCCGTGGTACAGGCGTACATCCTGATCCAGACGGAGGTCGGCAAGGCGTCGACCGTCGCCGAGACGATCAGCAAGATCCCTGGGGTCATCCAGGCCGAGGACGTGACGGGTCCCTATGACGTCATCGTGCGCGCCCAGGCCGACACCGTCGACGAACTGGGCCGCATGGTGGTAGCCAAGGTCCAGCAAGTGGACGGCATCACCCGCACCCTGACCTGCCCGGTCGTGCACCTTTAGCCCCCGTCTACCCTTGGCCGGTGGACATCTTCCGTCACCGGCTCCTCGGCCTGCCCGGCCTGCCCGTCATCGCTCTGTTGATCGCGACGGCGGGCTGTTCCTCAAGCGACGACAGCCCGTCGGCCGCGGTTCCCAGCCCGGACACGAAGGTCACGAAGCTGTGCCGGAACCTGGACAAGGTGCTGCCGCGGAAGGTGGGCGGCCTGGACCGGAACGATCCCGAGCCCCGGTCCGCGCTGACGGCGGGCTGGGGAAGCCCGGCGATCATACTGCGCTGCGGGGTTCCGCGGCCCGCGGAGATGAGCGACCCGGAGGCGGACGGCGTCGAGGTCGATGACGTCGGCTGGCTGCTGCAGGAGCAGAACGACGGATCGTTCCGCTTCACCACGACCCTGCGCACGGCATACGTCGAGGTGAGCATCCCGAAGGCGCGCACGGGCGGGGGTATGGCACCGCTCGTCGATGTGGCCCCCGCCATCAAGAAGGCGATCCCCGAGGGGATCGCCTTCTAGCACGTCTGTTTCCTGCCTCAGGCTATCTCAGGCCCGTCGAACGCCGCAGCGCCGCCTGGATCAGGCGGTCCACCAGATCGACGTAGCTGATGCCGCTCGCCTGCCACATCTGCGGGTACATGGAGATCGGCGTGAAACCGGGCATCGTGTTGATCTCGTTGATCACGAACTCGCCGTCCTCGGTGAGGAAGAAGTCCGCGCGGACGAGCCCTTCGCAGGACGCGGCCTCGAACGCCGCCACCGCGAGCCGCTGCACCTCGGCAGTCTCCTCGGGCGTCAGCGGCGCGGGCACGATGCCGGGCGTCGAGTCGATGTACTTCGCATCGAAGTCGTAGTACGCGTGGGCGTCCGGCGGCGGGATCTCGGCGGGCACCGAGGCACGCGGCCCCTCCTCGAACTCCAGGACGCCGCACTCGATCTCCCGGCCGCGCACCGCGGCCTCCACGAGGATCTTCGGGTCGTGTCGCTGGGCCTGAGCGATCGCCTCGTCCAGGCCCGCGACGTCGTCGACCTTGGTGATGCCGATCGACGAACCCGCGCGCGCGGGCTTCACGAACAGCGGCCAACCGTGCTCGCCCGCGAAGTCGACGATCTTCTTGCGGGCGGCGGACTCGTCGCGCTCCCACTCGCGCGGCCGGATCACCACGTACGGGCCGACCTTGAGCCCGAACGAGGTGAACACCCGCTTCATGTACTCCTTGTCCTGGCCGACGGCCGAGGCGAGCACGCCCGAACCCACGTACGGGACACCGGACAGCTCCAGGAGCCCCTGGAGGGTGCCGTCCTCGCCGTACGGGCCGTGCAGGACCGGGAAGACCACGTCGACCTCGCCGAGGGCCTTGGGCACCGAACCGGGCTCGCTGTAGACGACTTCGCGGTTCGCGGGGTCGACGGACAGGACGACACCGCCCTCCTGCGACTCGGCAAGGTCCTCGACGCTGGGCGTGCGGCGGTCGGTGATCGCCATGCGCTCCGGGTCGTCGGCGGTGAGCGCCCAACGGCCGTCACGGGTGATGCCGATCGGCAGGACGTCGTACTTGGTCCGGTCGATGGCGCGCAGCACCGCACCGGCGGTGACCACGGAGATCCCGTGTTCGGAGCTGCGGCCGCCGCAGACAACGGCGACGCGCGGCTTACGAGGCGGCTGCTCAGGGCTCTGGGGGAGGTTCTCAGTGCTCATATCGCGTTGAGAGTACCCGTAGGCAGTGCCCCGAGACAGCGTCCGCCCCGTGCGCCGGCCCGACGTCGCCCCGTGCGCCGGCCCGACGTCGCCGCCTGTTCGCTCAGCGTCGTTCGGGCTTCGCGCTGCGCGACATCAGCTCCTTGAGGGCGACCACCGGCGGCTTGCCCTCGTGGACGATGCCGACCACGGTCTCCGTGATGGGCATGTCGACGCCGTGCCGGCGGGCCAGATCCAGCACGGACTGACAGGACTTGACGCCCTCGGCGGTCTGTTTGGTGACCGCGATGGTCTCCTGAAGAGTCATGCCCTTGCCGAGGTTGGTGCCGAAGGTGTGGTTGCGCGACAGCGGCGAGGAGCAGGTGGCCACCAGGTCGCCGAGGCCCGCGAGTCCGGAGAACGTCAGCGGGTCGGCGCCCATGGCGAGTCCGAGGCGGGTGGTCTCGGCGAGTCCGCGGGTGATGAGCGAGCCCTTGGCGTTGTCGCCGAGGCCCATGCCGTCCGCGATGCCGACCGCCAGGCCGATGACGTTCTTGACCGCGCCGCCGAGTTCGCAGCCGACCACATCGGTGTTGGTGTACGGGCGGAAGTACGGCGTGTGGCAGACGGCCTGGAGCCGCCGCGCGACCTCCTCGTCGGTGCAGGCGACCACGGCGGCGGCCGGCATACGGGCGGCGATCTCGCGGGCGAGGTTGGGCCCGGTGACGACGGCGACGCGTTCCGGGCCGACCTTGGCGACGTCCTCGACGACCTCGCTCATCCGCATGGCGGAGCCGAGTTCGACGCCCTTCATCAGGGAGACGAGGATCGTGTGGGGCGCGAGCAGCGGCGTCCATTCGGCGAGGTTCCCGCGCAGGGTCTGCGAGGGGACCGCGAGTATCGCGAAGTCGGCGTCGCGGGCGGCCTCGGCGGCGTCCGTGGTGGCCCGCAGGTTCTCGGGGAGTTCTACGCCCGGCAGGTAGTCAGGGTTCGTACGGGTGGAGTTGACGGCCTCGACGAGTTCGGCGCGGCGCGCCCACAGGGTGACCTCGCACCCCGCGTCGGCGAGCACCATGCCGAAGGCCGTCCCCCACGATCCCGTGCCGAACACGGCCGCCTTGACCGGCTTGCTCACTTGCCCTGTCCCTCTTTCTCCCGTGCCTGATCCTGTGAGGCGGTCCGCCGGCGCTGCTCGATACGCACCTCGCGCGGGTCGTACGGCTTCTCCGGCGCCTTCTCCCCACGGATCTGCTCCAGCTGGCGGGTGATGGCGGCCATGATGACCTCCGTCGCCTCCTTCAGGAGCTCTGGGGTCATCTCCCGGTCGTAGAAACGCGTGAGGTCCACGGGCGGGCCCGCGAGCACATGGTGGGTCTTGCGCGGAAGGAGCTTGGGCTTCTTGGCGTACGGCGGCAGCAGTTCGTTGACGCCCCACTGGGCGACGGGGATCACCGGGCACTTGGTCTGCAGGGCGACGCGGGCGGCACCGGTCTTGCCGGTCATGGGCCAGCCGTTCGGGTCGCGGGTGAGGGTGCCCTCGGGGTAGAAGGCGACACACTCGCCGCGCTCCACGGCGTCGATCGCGGCCCGGAAGGCGCTGAGCGCGTCGTTGCTCTCGCGGTAGACGGGGATCTGTCCGGTGCCGCGCATCGCGGCACCGACGAATCCCTTCTTGAAAAGGCCGCTCTTCGCGAGGAATCTCGGAACACGCCCCGTGTTGTACTGATAGTGCGCGTAAGCGAAGGGGTCCACATGGGAATTGTGGTTCACCGCGGTGATAAATCCGCCCTCAACCGGAATGTTCCCCATTCCGCGCCAGTCCCGCTTGATCAGAACCACCAGCGGCGGTTTGCAGAGGACCGCTGCGAAGCGGTACCAGAAGCCGATTCTGCGGCGGGGCACGCGGACACCTTCCTCTAGGGACCCGGCACGGAGGCCTGGCACCGGGGGCTGTGGGCCGCACAAGTGTCGCCCCAGGCCGCCCGTCTGTCGAGAACACCGTACGCCCCGCCGTGCCGCCCGCCGGATGGACCGCCGGACGGACTATCGGGCGTGACCGCGGAGCCGGGTGAGAATGGTCGCGACAAGACAGGGACGGAGCACTCGTGCAGTGGACTGTGGTCGTACCCCTGAAAGCCCTGGCGCGGGCCAAGAGCAGGCTCTCGGACACCGCGGCGCACGGAGTGCGTCCGGGACTGGCGCTCGCCTTCGCACAGGACACGGTGGCCGCGGCGCTCACCTGCGCCGCCGTGCGTGATGTGGCGGTCGTCACGAACGACCCGCTCGCCGGGCGGGAGCTCGCGGCCCTGGGCGCCAGGATCGTCCCGGACGAGCCGGCGGGCGGCCTGAACGCCGCGCTCGCGCACGCGACAGCGGTCCTGCGACACCTGCGCCCCGGCGGCGCCGTGGCGGCGCTCAACGCCGATCTTCCGGCGCTGCGTCCCGGGGAATTGGCCCGGGTCCTGGACACGGCCGCCGAATTCCCGCGCGCCTTTCTGCCCGACGCCGCCGGAATCGGTACGACGCTGCTGGCCGCGGGGCCGGGCCGGGAATTGCTGCCGGCTTTCGGTACGGATTCGCGGGTGCGGCACCGTGCGTCGGGTGCCGTGGAACTGACCCTGGAAGCGGTGGACTCCGTACGCCAGGACGTGGACACCGGCGAGGACCTGCGTGCGGCCCTGGCCCTGGGCGTGGGCCCGCGTACGGCAGCGGCGGCGGCCCGGCTGCTCGTCCCGGGCCAGCCGGGCGTCTGACGGCCCGCTACGGGACTCCGGGACGGGGTCCACCGCTCGAACGAGACCGAGAGGGATGGCAGGCGGGATGGCGGGCGGGATGGATGGAGCGGGCCACACGCTCCCCACCTCCCCGCACACCGAACCTGACGGTGG
>CBFHCJ010000498.1:0-5499 GCA_965654005.1 uncultured Streptomyces sp.
AGGTACGTTCATCCAAGGTCGGCTGCCTGGCCGGCGTCTGTTGAGACAGAGGGAAGTGACATGCCCACCACGCGTACCTTTGCTGTGGCCGCCGCCGGAGTAGGCACGGCGGTCCTTGCTGCCACCGGTATCACCTACGCCTCGACCACCGGATCCCCTCAGGCGGCCCCGTCCGTCCGGCGGGCCGCCGCGCCCGTCCCGGCGACCGCGCCCGTCCGGCGGGCGGCCCCAGCCGTGGCTCCCCCTGCCGGCGGCAGTGCAAGCGGAGAGAAAGGCGAGGACCGCGACCGGGAGAACGGCGGTCGCGGCCATGGCGATAGGGACAGGGGAAGGGTCTACTTCAACGAACGGTCGTTCTCGGCCGTCGTCGACGGCTGTGTCGTCGCGGCCAGCGGGCTGGGCTCCAGCAGCTTCAGCGTCTTCAACGACAGCAGGAAGACCATCGAGGTGTTCCGCGGGTTCACCTGTGACAACGGCGCTCCGGTCGCCACCGTGGGTCCCTACGGATCCACCCACGGCGTGGTGACCCGTACCTTCCACGGGGGCGTGTTGGGTGATGACGGCGTCGTGGGCAGCTTCCGGGTGATCGGCGACCATGACGAGTGGTGACGCCGCCACCGGAAATCAGTTCCACAGGGGCACACTCTCCACTCGAGCGAACCCGTCCGGCCTGGCGTCGGTGTAGACCAGGCTCATCTGGGTGTAGTGCTGCAGCTGTGGGTGCTTCTTCCACGGCTGCGGTTGCTCGAGCCGCACGATGACGGGGTACGAGTGGAACTTGCCGGCCGCGCAGTACGGCTTGCAGTCGTTCACCACGTTGACGCCGCTGGCCAGCGCCGAGCTCGGGTTCCAGAGCTGCCAGTGGAGCGAGGTGAGGCGGCTGTTGCCGTCACCGCAGGCGATCAGGAAGTCGGCGGGGCGCACTTCCGGATGCCAGAAGCAGTCGACCAGCACGGGGTGTCCGGGCTGCCGCTTCACGGTAGGCGCGGTCGGTGGGGTGGCGCAGGCCGTACCCGTGGCTACCGCGAGCAATGCAGCGGCGCAGAACGTGACCGCTGTACTCACTGACTTTCTCCGCATGTCCGCTCCCGGCCGTCGATCTCCGGTCATGTCTGTATCGACGCTACGACCGGGTCGGGGGAACGCACCACTCGTGCGAAGCGTCGCCGCGCACTGCCCGGCGCTCGTACGCGAACCCCGCCCCCATCATGAGGGTGGGTTCGATGCATGCCGCGCATCTACTCCATGCGGGTACTCCATACGGGCGAATCATTCATGACGTGGGGTGATGCGTTGGTGACTCGGGCGAGTGAACTCGATGCCCCGGCCCATCCCCCGCCGCCGAGCAGTTCCCCCAAATGGTCACTCGCTGTACATCGGTGATCAAAAATCGCACACCATTCCAGTGTTTCGGTTATCCCGCGGCCAGTCCCGAAACAACTCGGCTGCTCAGCACGCGCAGTACGTAGTGTCCGGGGCACGAACCGGGCTGGAGACACCCGGACCACGCAGTGATCAGGAGCGGACACCGGTATGGCAAATGTGGAGGTCTCCCTCAAGGAGACGATGACATCGATCGAGGGTGCACTGGGAGCTGCTCTCGTCGACTACACCAGCGGTATGGCGCTGGGCACCCTGGGGGGAGGGAAGGACCTCGACCTCACGGTCGCCGCTGCGGGCAACACGGACATGATCCGCGCCAAGACCCGCACCATGGAGCACCTCGGCCTCAAGGGCGAGATCGAGGACATGCTGATCACGCTCGGGCATCAGTACCACCTTCTCCGGCCGCTCAAGGGCCGCAGCGGCAACGGGTTGTTCCTCTACCTCGTCCTCGACAGGGCGAAATCCAATCTCGCCATGGCCCGCCATCAGCTCAAGCGCATCGAGGCCGAACTAGAGGTGTAAGGGGCCGCGTTTCCCGGACCTCCGCACACCCACGACTTGAAGATTTCTTCATCTGGGCACATCCAGATCAGACCAATCTCATGGGTGTGCGGGCCCGGAGCCGCGAGGATCGGTCCGCGACACCATCCGCGGCGGCACGAACCGGGCCGCCGCGCCCGGAACACAGCCCGTCAACCGTGGCAGGGAGCAAGCGATCCACCATGCAGGTCCCCCTCTACCAGGCCAAGGCCGAGTTCTTCCGCATGCTCGGACATCCGGTGCGCATCCGGGTTCTGGAACTGTTGCAGAGCGGCCCGGTCCCCGTTCGCGACCTACTCGGCGAGATCGAGATCGAACCGTCCAGCCTCTCGCAGCAACTGGCCGTACTGCGCCGCTCGGGGATCGTGGTGTCCATCCGGGAGGGCTCGACCGTCAGCTACGCGCTCGCCGGCGGTGACGTCGCCGAGCTGCTGCGCGCTGCTCGCCGGATCCTGACCGAACTGCTCGCCGGCCAGGGTGAGTTGCTGGCCGAGCTACGCCGGGCCGACGTTCAGCCGACCTTGACCCCGGGCAGCGTCGGCCGACCCTCATGACTCCTCATGGCTCCTCATGACTCCGCATGACTCCACGGTCTTCGCGGTGTGTGTGCCGAGAGGGAATTTCTCATTTTTCCGGGAACCGCCATCCAACTCCCGCCTTGACACGTATCTGGTACAAGGCATGTTCCAGGAGGAAGAGGAACGCAATGGCGATCTTCAGTGATCTCTTTCCCGCCAAACACCGTGACCACGGCAAGGACGACACTTCGAGGCATGACAGCACCTCGATGAGGAGGCGCCGTCACCGCCGCCGTCGTCGTCACACGGGGCACCACGGTCACAAGTGGAGTGACTACACCTGAAGACCGGGCGGACCGGTGACCGGAGGACCCGGTCCGCTCCGTCGCCGACCCACGAGGGACGCATGCCATGATGCGTGTCCCGCGGCATGCCCTGCGGCGTCTGCTGTCGGTGCGCGAGGGTTCCGACGCCGTGGTCGCGGCTGCGCCGCCGTTGGCCCCGCGTGAGGTGTTCCGGCGTTTCTGGCCCTACACCCGCGGTCGCCGGCGCTGGCTCGTCCCTCTTGTTCTCTTCAGCCTGATCGGACCCCTCGTCGACGCGGCCGAACTGTGGCTTTTCAAGATCGTGGTGGACGAGGTGCTCGTCCCCCGAGATCTGCGACCCTTCCTCTGGATCGCGCCGACGTATCTCGGGCTCATCGTCGGCTCCGGGATTCTGGGGTTCGCCGATGACGTGACGTCCACATGGGTCAGCGAGCGTTTCCTGCTCGCTCTGCGCTCCGACGTGTTCCGGCACGTCCAGGGACTCTCGCTCGGCTTCTTCGAGCGGCGGCGGCTCGGGGACGTGCTGTCACGCGTCACGGGCGACGTGGATGCCGTCGAGACGTTCCTGCTCTCGGGCGTGGCGGACGGCCTTTACCAGTTGATCCGGCTGGGCGTCTTCCTCGGGCTGCTCTTCTACCTCCGATGGGACCTGACGCTCCTCGCGCTCGTCATCGTGCCGCTGTTCTGGCGCGCTGCCCGGCACTTCTCCCGGCTGATAAAGGAGGCGTCACGGGAGCGCAGACGCCGTAGCGGTTCGCTCAGCGCGGTCGCCGAGGAGTCGCTGGGCAACGTGGCCCTGGTCCAGGCGTACAACCGGCAGGGCTGGGAGGCGCGCCGCTTCGAGCGCGAGAACGTCGGCAAGTTCCATGCCGCGATGGCGTCGGCGCGCATCCGTGCCGTCTACGGATCGCTCGTCGAGGTCATCGAGGTGTCCGGCGCCCTCGCCGTCATGGGTCTAGGCACCTGGAAACTGGCGCAGGGCCAGCTCACGCTGGGCGGGCTGCTGGTCTTCCTGGCACTGATCGGCAAGCTCTACAGCCCGATCCGCGACTTGTCCCGCCTCGGCAACACCTTCTACGCCGCGTCTGCCTCAGCGGAACGGATCATCGAGTTGCTGGACCAGCATCCACAGGTCGTCGAGGCTGCGAGCGCCCGGCGGATCGGCCGGGCGCGAGGCGACGTCGAGTTCGACGGCGTGTCCTTCCGCTATCCCGGTACGGCCCGCCGGGCGCTGTCCGGCGTGTCGTTCCATGTCGCTCCCAGCGAGACCCTGGCGCTGGTCGGGGTGAGCGGGGCGGGGAAGTCCACGGTCGCGAAGCTGCAGCTGCGTTTCTACGACCCCGATCAGGGCGCCGTCCGTCTGGACGGGATCGATCTGCGGGACCTGTACCTGTCCGACGTACGGGACAGCGTCGCGGTGGTCATGCAGGAGACGCTCGTCCTCCACGGCACGGTGCGGGAGAACATCGCCTACGGCCGTCCCGGGGCGACGGAGGCGGACATCGAAGCGGCGGCGCGGGCCGCGGACGCCCACGAGTTCATCCGGCTGCTCCCGGAGGGCTACGACACACTGGTCGGCCAGCGCGGCCGGACGCTGTCCGGCGGACAACGCCAGCGGTTGGCGATCGCGCGCGCGATGATCAGGGACGCGCCCGTACTGCTCCTGGACGAACCGACCACCGGCCTCGACGTACAGTCGGGCCTGAGGATCATGGATCCGCTGCGCCGTCTCATGGCCGGGCGGACGACCATCGTCATCTCGCACAACTTGCTCACCGTCCGGGACGCCACCCGGATCGTGGTACTCGACCGTGGCCGGGTCGTCGAGGCCGGGACCCACGAGGACCTGCTGGCGAGCGGCGGGGCGTATGCCCGGCTCCACCGGCCGGGCGCGGTGAGCGGTCCCGTGCGGGCGGGCACCTCGCCGCCGGGGACGGTGCCGTCATGACCGCGGTAAGGGCAGGACCGGCTTCGCCCCTGGCACCGCGCACCCGTCCGGTTCCCGGCTACGAGATCCTGGGGCATCTGGCGCGTACCGGGTGGCTGGACCTGTACGACGCCTGGAGCGAGGAACGGGCCTGCCGGTGCGTCATCAAGGTGGTGCGTCCCGACCGCCGCGACGAGCCGTGGCTGCGCGATCGGCTGCTACGGGAGGGCCGGTGGCTGGCGGCCTTCACCCATCCGCACCTGGTCCGCGCTTATGAGACCTTCGAGTCGCCCGAGCCGCTCGTCGTCCTGGAGACACTGACCGGGGAGACACTGTCCCACCTCGTCCAGCGGTTGCGGCGCCGGCCGGCCGCAACCGACGTGACCCTCCTCGGTGTGCAGCTGTGCTCCGCGATCCACTACCTGCATGGTCAGGGCCTGCTGCACCTGGACCTCAAGCCGTCCAACGTCGTGGTGGACTGCGGCCACGCCAAGGTGCTCGACCTCAGCGTGGCACGGCCTCCCGGGTTCGCCCCTCCCGGAGTGGGCACGTTCTGCTACCTCGCACCGGAGCAGGCGCGCGGCGGACGGCTGACGGCCGCGGCCGACGTGTGGGGCATCGGCATCACGTTGTACGAGGTGGCCGGCGGTGACGTGCCGTTCGACTGCGGCGAGACCGCGGGGGACACCCAGGACGCGGGGACCGCGGAGGCGGACGACCACAACGGCACAGGGGAGCAGGACGACTGGTATCCGCAGCTGGTGGCGAGCGCCCCGCCGATCGCCACGCGACGGCGCCTGCC
>CBFHCJ010000499.1:0-5482 GCA_965654005.1 uncultured Streptomyces sp.
CCGCCGCGCGCGCCCGTTCCACGAGCTGTCCGACGACCTCCAGCAGCGTCGCCGCACCCGCGTCGTCCGGCTCCCGCGTGGGCCGCCGCTCGACGAGCCGCAGCTCGGTGGCCGACCGGTCCCGCTGCTGCGGCACCCGCGCCTCGTCCACCAGCAGCGCGTCCGCCCCCTCGGGCCCCTCCTCGACGACTTCCACGCGCAGCACCTGCGGCGGCAGCAGCCGGCCCGCGCCCGACGCCACCGACGTCCGCAGGAAACGCGAGAGCGCCGACCACGGCTCGTCCTCCTCGCCGAGCGCCGCCCTGGCCTGGTCGGTCAGCCGGGAGGTCTCCGCCTCGGCTATCCGCCGCACCAGCACGTCCTTGCTCGGGAAGCGCCGGTACACCGTGCCGACGCCGACCTTCGCACGCCTCGCCACGTCCTCCATCGGCGCGCCGTACCCGAGCTCGCCGAAGACCTCGCGCGCCGCACGCAGTACATGTTCCAGATTGCGCTGTGCGTCCACGCGTAGCGGCGTCATCCGCGCACTGTCCCCGCGTCCGTTGCTCGCCCCCGCGCCCACCGCGCCCGCCGGTGCGACGGCGGACGCGGATGACCAATGAGAGTCCTGAATATGCATAAGCGTTCCCCCGGTAATGACGTCTCCCCCCGGAGACTCTCCCCGCCATCGAAAGCCGGAGCGTACGGAACGAGCGTCGTACCTGGCCGGGCCTGCCCGTCGCGGACCCGCCGAGCGCTTCCCCCTACACCCCGTCACCACACGAACATAGTTGAGAGGGAGTCAATTCAGAAGGGGCAGGTTCCGCACGGAGCGCCCCCCGATCGGAGTACGGGCCGATCACGTCCCGATCGCGCCCCCCAGTGCCACCCCGCTCACACCCATTGACCTGCGAACCTTCCCCGCGCTCCGGCAAGTCGGTCAACCCTTCCCGGCACCTTCGGTCAGTCACACAATTTGCCGGGCCTGTGGACAAACTCAAGCGATGGGTGCGT
Organism: uncultured Streptomyces sp.; assembly: GCA_965654005.1. GTDB lineage: Bacteria > Actinomycetota > Actinomycetes > Streptomycetales > Streptomycetaceae > Streptomyces. The sequence goes on from CBFHCJ010000499.1 coordinate 994, forward strand.
CATGGGATGGTGACGGCTGCAATCCATCGGGCGACGAACCCCGAACCCCGGAAGTGTGTGCGCATCCTCGTCGTCGGCGGCGGCTACGTCGGTCTGTACACGGCCCTGCGTCTGCAACGGAAACTGAAGGCGGAGCTCAGGCGGGGCGAGGCCGAGATCGTGCTGGTTTCACCCGATCCGTACATGACGTACCAGCCGTTCCTGCCCGAGGCCGCCGCCGGCGCCATCTCGCCGCGCCACGTGGTCGTCCCGCTGCGCCGGGTCCTCGAGGGCTGCCATGTGGTCGTCGGCGAGGTCACGGCCATCGACCACGCCAAGCGCACCGCCACCGTCGCCACGCTCTCCACCGAGGAGACCGGTCGGACCGATCAGATCTCGTACGACGAACTCGTCCTCGCCCCCGGCTCCATCTCGCGCACCCTCCCGATCCCCGGCCTCGCCGACTACGGCATCGGCTTCAAGACCGTCGAGGAGGCCATCGGCCTGCGCAACCACGTCATCGAACAGATGGACATCGCCTCCTCCACACGCGACCCGGCAATCCGGGACGCGGCCCTCACCTTCGTCTTCGTAGGGGGCGGATTCGCCGGGGTGGAGGCGCTCGGCGAACTGGAGGACATGGCCCGCTACGCCGCGCGCTACTACCACAACGTCAAGCCCGAGGACATGAAATGGATCCTCGTGGAGGCCTCCGACCGCATCCTCCCCGAGGTCGGTGAGGAGATGGGCCGCTACACGGTCACCGAGCTCCGCCGCCGCAACATCGACGTACGCCTCGAAACCCGACTCGAGTCGTGCGCCGGCCGGGTCGCCGTCCTGTCCGACGGCGCGCGCTTCCCGACCCGTACGGTCGTGTGGACCGCCGGTGTGAAGCCGCACCCCGTCCTCGCGGCCACCGACCTGCCGCTGAACGGACGCGGGCGCCTGAAATGCACCCCCGAGCTGACCATCGAGGGCGTCACGCACGCGTGGGCCGCGGGTGACGCGGCCGCCGTCCCCGACGTCACGGCCGCGGAACCCGGCAAGGAGACCGCCCCCAACGCCCAGCACGCGCTGCGCCAGGCCAAGGTCCTCGGCGACAACATCGTGCGCTCCCTGCGCGACGAGGCACTGGAGACATACGCGCACAAATACGTCGGTTCGGTCGCCTCCCTGGGGCTGCACAAGGGCGTCGCACACATCTATGGGCGCAGGCTGAAGGGTTACCCCGCCTGGTTCATGCACCGCACGTACCACCTGAGCAGGGTGCCCACGTTCAACCGCAAGGCCCGGGTGCTGGCCGAATGGACCCTGGCGGGACTCTTCAAGAGAGAGATCGTCTCCCTCGGTTCACTCGAACACCCTCGTGCGGAGTTCGAACTGGCGGCCGGTGGAAAGCCTTCAGGAGACCCGAAGGGGTCGTCCTGACCGGACCCAGGAACTCCGCCGTAAGGACATGCGTCTGACGGATGTCGGTCCGGTCGGCCAGACTGGTCCATGACCTTGGGCGGGCCGACCCTCGCCCTGATGAACCCACCAGGCTTTCCCCAGCTGTGCCGCACATCCCGGGGGCAGGCCCCGGACCCTTCGACCGGATCCGGAGTCGACCGGAGACGACAACGACGAGGCAAGGAATCGGTGAACTTCACGCGCTGGAGCGCCCGGCTCCCCGGAACACAGCGCCGCGCCGCAGCGCGGACCGAGCACGCGGTCTCCCTGGACCGGCGGGTGGACGGCTCCGTGCCCGCGGCCCGCGCCGAGCGGCTCACTGACGACTGGCCGGGCGTGCCCGCCGTCGACGAGCTGCCGGTACGGGAGGTCCTCGACCGCATCCCGGCCCTCGTCGCCCTGGTGCACGGCCCGGACCACCGCATCGCATACGTCAACGACGCCTATGTTTCGGCCTTCGGCGCCCGACCGGTCGGCGAACCCGCGCGCGCGGCGCTGCCCGAGCTGGAAGAACTGGGGCTCCTCCCGCTCCTGGACCAGGTGCTGCGCAGCTCCAAGCCACGCACGGTCAAGTCCCGCAAGGCGCCGAGCGGCCGCTCGTACACGTTCACGTGCACCCCGGTGGACGTACCGGACGACGACAAGGCCGACAAGGCCGACAAGGCCAACAAGGCCGATAAGACTGACAAGTCCGACAAGGCCAGGGGCGTACTCATCTTCGCCGCCGACGTCACCGACCACGCCGAGGCCGCCGAACGGTTGCGCGCCAGTGAGCGCGAGCAGCGCGAGACCGCGGTGACCCTCCAGCGCTCCCTGCTGCCGCAGGAGCTGGAACAGCCCGACGACCTGCGCATCGCCGCCACCTACCAGCCCGGCGGCACGGAGGCCGCGGTCGGCGGCGACTGGTACGACGTCATCACCCTCGGCGGCGGCCGTACGGCGCTGGTGATCGGCGACGTCATGGGCCGCGGTGTGAGGGCGGCCGCGGTGATGGGCCAACTCCGCACGGCGGTCCGCGCCTACGCCCGTCTCGACCTGCCCCCGCACGAGGTCCTGCAGCTCCTCGACGGTCTCGCGGCGGAGATCGACGCCAACCAGATCGCGACATGCGTGTACGCCGTCCACGACCCGAACGAGGGCCGGCTGGTGTACGCCTCGGCCGGCCACCTGCCCATCCTGGTCCGCGACGAGAGCGGAGCGGTCCTGCGCGCCGACGAACCCACCGGCCCGCCGCTCGGCACCGGCGGCTGGATGCACGCCTCGGGCTCGGTACCGCTGGGACCCGGCTCCACGGCCGTCCTCTACACGGACGGTCTGGTCGAGCGCCGGGACGCCGACCTGGACGAGGGCATCGAGGCCCTGGAGCGCGCGCTCGCGGGCGCCTCGGGTACACCACAGGTGATCTGCGACCGCCTCGTCCGCTCGGCGGGCGTCACGGCGGGTCACGACGACGACGTCGCGGTCCTCGTCCTCCAGCACCCGGCGCGTACGGGCCCGAACGGAGACCTCTTCCGCAACGCCGCCCTGGAACTACTGGGCGGCGTGGAGGCCGCTCCCCGCGCGCGTGCGTTCGCCTCCGGCGTGCTGACGAGCTGGCGGTTCCCGGTGGATCTGCACGACCTGGGCGTACTGGCGGCCAGCGAACTGGTCGCGAACTCGCTGCAGCACGGCACCCCACCGATGCGACTCCGTCTCCGGCGCACGGACCGCCGCCTGATCATCGAGGTGACGGACGGCGACGACCACCTGCCCCGCCGGCGCCGGGCGGAACCGGCGGACGAGGCGGGGAGGGGGATCGCGATCGTGGCGACGATCGCCTCCAACTGGGGGTCGCGGCGGACACCTGGGGGTGGGAAGGCGGTGTGGTGCGAGTTCGCGTTGCCGGGGGGTGGGGGCTGAGGCCAGGGGGATGAGACCCGCCGTACCGGTACCGAGGCCCCGCACCCGCGCCACATAGACGTATAGACGTACAGATACGGGACGGTGAAGCCGAGCCCGAACGCGCTGAGTGAAGACTTAGAAACTAAAGTTCGATACTAAACAGTACATATTCAAGGACTTCGACACCAAGCAAGTGCGATACTCGGCCCATGGGCGACACCCCCGGCGTCAGCGAGCCGACCCTCGACGAACAGATCGCCGCCTACCAGCGCGAGTTCCAGGACCTGGACCCCCAGGTCGAGAAGATCGTCTCGGCGCTGTCCCGCCTCAACCGCCGGATGAACGTCGCCTACGGCCGCCACACCGCCGCGCTCGGCATCAGCAACGCCGAGTGGGAGGTCCTCAAGGCCCTCGTCCTCTCCGGGGCCCCGTACCGGATGGGCCCGGGAGAGCTGGCCAGGCGGCTCGGTCTGACACCGGCCGCGATGACCCATCGCATCGACCGCATGGTGAGCGCGGGCCTGGTCACCCGGGAGCGCGACGAAGCCAACCGCGTCCGGGTGATCGTCGAGCTGACCGCCGAGGGCCGTGAGAAGTGGCTGGAGGTGATGCGTCTGGCCTCGGTCTTCGAGGAGGACCTCCTCCAGGACCTCTCCCTCGAGGAGCGCACAGTCCTGGGGGAGGCGCTGACGCGTCTGCTGCGTCGCGTGGAGCATGCTCAGCCGGATGCCGGCGGCCGTCTCAGCGACCTGGACTGACGCCGCCGGAGGTTTGGCTGCGAGCTGCCGTGGGGAGGCTTGACAGTCCACACCTCGATCCGTAAAGTTCTTCGGGTTGCCACGGGGCCGTAACGGTTCTGCGGCAGCACCTCCCGCCGCGAGAGCGGCACCAAACCACCCAGCACGATCTCCCAACGGGATTGATTTCGGCGTGCCCGGAATTCAATTCGATTTGGGTACGGCGACTCCGATCCACTCGATTAGGAATCGCCGGAGAGATCCGCTAAGGTTTGGGACGTCGGAACGGCCCAACGGCCGCGAGGACAAACCCGGTTGACTGGGAGTCGGAACCCGAAGGGAACTGAGGGATCTGATAGAGTCAACAACGCCGGAAGGCCGAAAGGCCGGAAAGCACCGAGGAAATCGGATCGAGAAAAGATCTGATAGAGTCGGAAACACCG
>CBFHCJ010000500.1:0-5467 GCA_965654005.1 uncultured Streptomyces sp.
CCTGTGGCCGCCGTCCGGTACCGGAGCAAGCAGGCCCGTGCACGCGCAGCTCTGGCGAATTCGGTGACGGCGGAGTGAGTCTTCAGGGCTTCGACGAAGGCGGTGAAGGCTCCGGCCAGGAAGGAGAGGGTTCCGTAAGCCGGGGCCTTCGAGTCGCGGATGGCTATGTGCGTCGGCGGTTGGTATCTCCACGCATGAGTCGCCGTCGCCGGGCGGCTCGCGCGGTGTCTCCGATCCGGCAGAGGCTCAGCGTGACCCGCTTGAGCACGCGCCAGCGTTCCTTGAGCTCGGCGGCGGTGCGCTTGCCAAGGGTCCGCAGCCCTCGCAGCGGGGCGTTGTACGTCTGTGTGTTGACGTGAAGATGCAGGTGGGAGCTGCCTGCCGGCTTCTTGAAGGGGTGGTGAACGCCGATCCCCGCTCCCTGGCAGCCGGAGTCGGCGAGGGTGGGCAGCCTGTCGGCGGCTGCCTTGTACAGCGCGGCCAGGCAGCTGACAGGGGCTTTGCGTCTGCCGGCAGCCGGGGCGCCCGACTCGGCACCCTGCCGGAAGCATCCCGATTCGGGTCTCTTTGATCTGTTCAGCAAAGATCATTGCATTGAGAAAACCTCACTGTGTCGAAGTCGTGCCGAAGCCGTGTAATTCTTATGCGGAGTCAGATTGCGCGGGACATCCGGGAATCGGAATGGAAAGGGTCAGACGCGCACTGCGCCCCAGGCTTTCCATGGGGTTTTTCGTAACCCCTGTCCGAGGGGGATCGAGCCGGTCCTGAATTTCGTTCGCTCAGCCGCTGGCAGTTGCGGAACCCCTCGTACGTGTGACTCGGTTGGGGCGAGACGGGTGTCGTGATCCTGTGACAGAAGTGTGACCGGAGGGCGATGCGTGGGCTGTGTGGCGGGCTTGGACTTCCCCGGCGCGGGCCTGCGGCCTAACGTGGCGGCATGGCACCCATTCCCACCCCTGACGCAGAACCCGAGGACTCCCCGGAGGCGTACGTCGGTCTGGAGGCCCGGCGTGCCGAGCGGCTCGCCCGCGAGCGCGGCTGGAGCGAGGTCCGCTCACTGCCGCCGGGCGCGATCATCACCATGGAGTACCGCGCCGGACGACTGAACTTCGAGGTGGAGAACGACAGGGTCAAGCGCTGCTGGAAGGGTTGACGCACGGTCACGTTCACGTCACTTGTCGTGACGAACCGCGCCCATGCAGAAGGCCCCGGTTCGATGTGAGCCGGGGCCCTCGTCATACGGGAAGGCTGTGCGTACCGGTCCCCGCGCGTGCGCCGCTCAGCCGCCCGCCACGGGCCGGGCCGAGGGGGTGGCGCGCGACGCCCGGTCCGAGTGCGGCGGGCGCCGGCTGCCCACCGGGGTGACCGGGGTGCGCTCCGCACGGGTCGTGTGCGGACCGGGGGCCAGATAGACCGGCGCCCGGGACGCGCGGGTGGCGCCCACGGGCTCGCGGACGGGCGCCTCGCCGTCCACGGTCGCCCGCGGCGAGGCGACCGGGGTGGGCCGGCCCAGCGGGGCCGGAACGGGCACCGGGGCGGCACGGCGGCTGCGCCGACGGTCCCGCAGCGCGAGGATGGCGGCCTCGGCACGGGCGATCGGTGGCTCGAACCAGGGCAGCGCCAGCAGGATCAGCAGCCCCGCGGCCCAGCCGAGGAGCACGTCGCTCAGCCAGTGCGTACCGAGGTAGACCGTGGTCAGGCCGACCCCGAGGGAGGTCACCGCGGAGAGCGCGGACAGCCATCGTCTGGCCCGCGGCGTCGAGGCCAGATAGGCCAGGATGCCCCAGGTCACCACGGCGTTGGCGGTGTGGCCGGAAGGGAATATATCGCCGCCGCGCCACATCTCGTTCGACCCGATGACGGTCGCGTAGTGCGGCCCCAGGCGGCCCATGCCGTACTTGGCGGCGCCGACCGTGATGTTCAGCAGGAGCAGCGCCGCACCCAGGGTGAGCAGCGGTCGCAGAGTGTGCTGGCGCCAGGAGCGCCAGCCCAGCCAGGCGGCGACCATCACCGCTGTGGGGCCACGCTGGCCCAGCACCACGTAGTAGTCGAGGAACGCGTGGATCTGCGGCCACTGCTGGTACGGCCGGAAGAACATGACCTGCCAGTCGAGCCGGACCAGCCAGGAGGAGACGACGACAGCCCAGATGATCGCCACGTAGAAGGCCAGGGTTCCGGAGAAGAGAACCACTCGGTGTCGGCTCATCCTGGGCACGTCGATGTGTGCCGGTCGTTCCGGCTCACGGTCCAACCGGGTGAAGACCCGGTCCAGACGGCTCAGCTTTGGTTCGGTACGCACTCAATCGACGTTACAGGGAGTGAGCTGTGGCCCCACACGCATCACTGGGTTTGTGATGACGATGTGATGTGGGATTCCTCTCAACACAACCTTTATTTCCACTGATTCCGTAATCGATAGGCCACGCGGCCGTCAATTCCATTGATCATCAAGGGTCTCGGTTTTCATGTCACTTATCTATTCGTTCACCGAATGCTTGGGGCGGAATCACTCGGTGGCTCACCGCTCGTCGCCGAGCGGTCACGGCGGGCCGGAGCCGTTCAGCCAGAACGCTCCGTAGACGGCCGATGCCACAGCGACACCACCGAGGACCGCCGTCGACCTGGCCGGACGAGCCCCCGCGAGGGCACGGGCGAGGGGCAGCAGCAGGGGGAAGGCGGGCAGCAGGAAGCGCGGTTTCGAGCCGAAGTAGCTCGACGCGCACAGGGCGAGCGCGGTCACGACACCCGTGTACACGAGCAGGGGCAGCGGCTGGCGCTGCCGTACGCACACCACGTACAGCCAGATGATCAGCGCGACGCCCACGGTCAGGCCGACGCCGACCAGAGCGGACGGGAAGGACGTGAACCTGTCCGCGATGAAGCGGGCGAAGGCGTAACCGCCGTCGAAGCCGTTGCGCCAGCCCGCCTGGACGTCGAGATAGCCGAGCGGGCCCCTGCCGGTGTGATGACCGACCCACAGGACGTAGCCGGCGGCGCCGAGGGGCGCGAGGAGCGCGCCCAGGGCGCGGCTGACGGGCGACGGGCCGCCCTTGGGAGGTGTGCGCCGGTTCCGCAGATGCGAGGCGATCGCCGCCGCCCATACGGCCGCGGCGACCGACGCCCCCACCGGCCGGGTCCGACCCGCCAGCGAGGCGAGCGCGCCCGCCGTCACCCAGCGTTCCGTCAGAGCCGCGTACAGTGACCAGGCCGCGAGCGCCGTGAACAGCGACTCGCTGTATGCCATCGACTGCACGACGCCGACCGGCAGCGCCGCCCACATCAGGACCGCGCAGACCCCGACCCGGCGCCCGTACACATGGTCCGTGACCGCGAAGATCCCCCACGCCGCGGCGAGAGAGGCGAGCGTCGACACGAGCAGACCCGCGTCGGCGTACGACAACGGGGTCACCGCCCTGCCGAACCGCTCCAGCCAGGGCAGCAGCGGGAAGAACGCGAGGTTCGAGTGCACGTCGCCGTTCGGCAGACGGACCTCGTAGCCGTAGCCGAGCGCGGCGACCCTGGTGTACCAGAGCGAGTCCCAGCGGGCCGTCAGCAGGGTGTGCGGGCTTGTGCCGCGGGCCGCGCTCCACAGCGCGAGCGTCACGAGGCCCAGGGCACGGACGGCCGCGTAGCCCGCCAGGGCGGGAGCTGCCTGGCGCACGGCGCCGGTGCGGGACGGCGCCGTGCGCGTTTCAAGATCGGTCACGCGCTTGATTATCGACGGCGTACGGGGACCGGGGACGCTTCATGCGTCGTGCCGGACGGGGCAGGGGTGGCGCACGCCACACCGTCGCGCAGAAGAACGTGAGAGGTCCACCACTCGACCGCCGGGGGAACTCGCGTACGCTGGCGGTTCACTCGCTTTGTTGCGCGGGCCCGGGAGCACCGCTCCTCCCGGCCGCGACCGCAGGGAAGTCCCCACCCGCGGTCCGCCGAAGCGGGGGAGCACCTGGGAGGTACGTACATGTCCGGGACGACCACGGCCTCCGCCGGGCTGCGCCGTCGGGCGGCCGGGGCCGGTACGAGCCGCTGGGTCGTCCTGGTCGTCCTCTGTGTCAGCCTGCTGCTCGTCGCCGTCGACGCGACCGTGCTGCACGTCGCGATGCCCGCGGTCACCGAGGACCTCAACCCCGGCGGGATGGAACTGCTCTGGATCGTCGACACCTATCCGCTCGTCTGCGCCTCGCTACTGATCCTCTTCGGCACGCTGGGCGACCGGGTCGGCCGAAGACGGGTCCTGCTGTTCGGATACGGTCTCTTCGGCGTCGCCTCCGGTGTCGCGGCCCTCGCCCATGACGCACAGGTGCTGATCGCGGCAAGGGCGCTGCTCGGTGTGGGCGGCGCGATGATCATGCCCGCGACGTTGTCCATCCTGCGCCAGGTCTTCCCCGACCGGCGCGAGCGGGCGCTGGCGATCGGCATCTGGAGCGCGGTGGCCGCGGTGGGCGCGGCGATCGGCCCGCTGCTCGGCGGTTTCCTCCTCGAACACTTCTGGTGGGGTTCGGTCTTCCTGATCAACATCCCGCTGATGCTGGTCAGCCTGCCGGTCGGACGGCTGCTGCTGCCGGAGTCGAAGGGCGACCGCGACGGCCCCTGGGACGTGGTCGGCGCACTCATGGCGGCGGTCGGCCTGTTCGGACTGGTCCTGGGCGTCAAGCGGCTGGGTGGCGGGGAGCCGTCGCTGAGCCCTTACACGCTGCTGCCGCTGCCGGCGGGCGCGGCCCTGCTGGTCGCCTTCGTACGGCGCCAGCGGCGTCGCCCGCACCCGCTCGTCGACCTGCGGATGTTCGCGCGCCCGGCGTTCAGCACGTCGGTCGGTTGCATCGTGCTGGCGATGCTCGCGCTGGTCGGTCTCGAGCTGATCGCGGCGCAGTACCTGCAGCTGGTGCTGGGCCTGTCGCCGCTGCAGACCGGGCTGCGGCTGCTTCCGCTGACGATCGCGGCGATGGCGGCGGGCCTCGTCGGCTCCAACATGCTGCACCGCTTCGGACCGCGCGGCATGGTCGTTTTCGGCTTCTGCCTCACGGCGGTGGCGGTGCTCACGCTGACGGCGATGGACGGCCACGACAACCCCGGCCTGCTTCTCTTCGGCTTCCTGCTGCTGGGCTTCGGCCTGGAGACGACGCTCTTCGGGGCGTACGAGTCGATGCTGAGCGAGGCGCCGCAGGCACAGGCCGGCGGGGCGGCGGCGATCGGCGAGACGTCGTACCAGCTGGGCGCGGGCATCGGGATAGCGCTGCTGGGCACCGTGATGAACGCGGCGTACGCGCCGGGCTTGTCGTCGGTCCCGGGGGTCCCGCAACCGGCGTCCAGGGCCGCGGGCCACTCACTGGGGGAGGCCTACCAGGTGGCCGACCGCCTGGGCGGAGCGCGGGGCGAGGCCCTGCGCCACGCGGCGCGCGACTCCTTCGTCCAGGGACTGCATGCGACGCTGGCAGCCAATCAACCTGAAGCGGTGGTCGTCGTC
>CBFHCJ010000501.1:0-5465 GCA_965654005.1 uncultured Streptomyces sp.
TGACGTGTTCGGACGTCGCAAGAAGAAGGGTGCCGCCGAGGACGCGGCCGGCGAGGCCGAGCAGGTCGTCGACGGTGTCGACACTGAGGCGGACGAAGAGGTCGAGCGCGAGCGCGTGCGGCTCGAACCGGAGCCGCGGCCCGACGGCCCCTGGGACGCCTCGGAGATCCGTGAGCCCGGCGAAGGCCGGGTGGACCTGGGCGGTCTGTTCGTGCCCGGCGTCGAGGGCATGGAGTTGCGGGTCGAGGTCGCGGGCGACGCGATCGTCGCGGCGACCGTCGTGCTGCGTGACAGCGCCATCCAGTTGCAGGCCTTCGCCGCGCCCAAGCGCGAGGGCATCTGGGGCGAGGTGCGCGAGGAGATCGCCGGCGGCATCACCCAGCAGGGCGGCATCGTGGACGAGGTCGAGGGCCCGCTCGGCTGGGAGCTGCGCGCTCAGGTGCCGGTGCAACTGCCGGACGGCACGGGCGGTTTCCAGGTCGTGCGGTTCGTCGGTGTGGACGGTCCCCGCTGGTTCCTGCGGGGCGTGATCTCCGGTCAGGGCGCCGTGCAGCCCCAGGCCGCGGGTCTGCTCGAGCAGATCTTCCGGGACACGGTCGTGGTCCGCGGCGAGGGCCCGATGGCGCCGCGCGACCCGATCGTCCTGAAGCTGCCGAACGACGCGCAGATGGTGCCCGAGGGCGTTCAGCAGGACGAGGGCGCCTCCCGCTTCTCCGGCGGGATGGGCCAGCTGCAGCGCGGACCCGAGATCACCGAGGTCCGCTGACGACTCCGCGCCGGAGCCGTCGTAGGCGATCGTCATAAGGTCGCACCTGTCAGCGAGGGGTGCGACCTCCTGTTTTCCGTGGGTACGGCTTGTTTCCGTGGGTGCGGCCGTCGGTCACCGTACGGACCGGCGGGCGCGCGGACGGGCGCTGCGTCCCACGCCCCTCTGCACCCCCGGCCCCTTGCCCCGGGCTCTGCCCCTGGACACCGCCGGGCAGTGCGTATCAGGGTTCCGTCAAAGACGTCCCCGGCCTGCGCCTCCCGTCCCGTTCGCCGTGATTTTCGGCCGTAAGGTCGATGCAGCGTACGCGGCGTACGCGGGTGTGACGGGAACAATGGGGCCATGGGACGCGGCAAGCTTCGGATCTACCTCGGTGCGGCACCGGGTGTGGGCAAGACCTACGCCATGCTGTCCGAGGCGCATCGCCGCGTCGAACGGGGCACCGACTGCGTGGTCGCTTTCGTCGAGCACCATGACCGGCCGCGCACCGAGGTGATGCTGCACGGTCTGGAGCGGATACCGCGCAGGGAACTGGAGCACCGGGACAGCGTCTTCACGGAGATGGACGTGGACGCCGTCCTGAGCCGGGCCCCGGCCGTCGCCCTGGTGGACGAACTCGCCCACACCAATGTCCCCGGCTCGCGGAACGCCAAGCGGTGGCAGGACGTCGAGGAGTTGCTGGCCGCCGGGATCGACGTGGTCTCGACCGTCAACATCCAGCACCTGGAGTCCCTCGGGGACGTCGTCGAGTCGATAACGGGCGTACGACAGCGGGAGACCGTACCGGACGAGGTGGTGCGCCGCGCGGACCAGATCGAGCTGGTGGACATGTCTCCACAGGCGCTGCGGCGGCGGTTGGCGCACGGCAACATCTACAAGTCCGACAAGGTCGACGCGGCCCTGTCGAACTACTTCCGGCCCGGAAACCTGACCGCTCTGCGCGAGCTGGCCCTGCTGTGGGTGGCCGACCGGGTCGACGAGTACCTGAACGAGTACCGCAGCCAGCACCAGGTGTCGACGATATGGGGTTCGCGCGAGCGCATCGTGGTGGGCCTGACCGGAGGCCCCGAGGGGCGGACCCTGATCCGCCGGGCCGCCCGGCTCGCCGAGAAGGGCGCCGGCGGCGAGGTCATGGCCGTCTACATCGCCCGCAGCGACGGCCTCACCTCGGCCTCGCCCAAGGAACTCGCCGTCCAGCGGACCCTGGTCGAGGACCTGGGAGGCACCTTCCACCACGTGGTGGGCGACGACATCCCCGCGGCGCTCCTGGACTTCGCGCGCGGGGTGAACGCCACCCAGATCGTCCTCGGCTCCTCCCGCCGCAAGGCCTGGCAGTACGTGTTCGGACCCGGCGTCGGCGCCACGGTGGCCCGGGACTCGGGTCCCGACCTCGACGTGCACATCGTCACCCACGACGAGGTCGCCAAGGGACGTGGCCTGCCGGTGGCCCGGGGCGCCCGCCTGGGCCGTTCGCGGATCATCGCGGGCTGGCTGGTCGGCGTGGCCGGCCCGGTCGTCCTCGCGCTGCTGCTGAACACGGTCAACCTCGGCCTCGCCAACGACATGCTGCTGTTCCTGGCGCTGACCGTGGCGGCGGCCCTGCTCGGCGGACTGTCCCCGGCGCTCGCCTCGGCGGCCTTCGGCTCACTGCTGCTGAACTACTACTACACGCCGCCGCTGCACCGGCTGACGATCGCCGACCCCAGGAACATCGTCGCCATCGCGATCTTCGTCGGGGTCGCGGTGTCGGTGGCGTCGGTGGTGGACCTGGCCGCCCGGCGCACCCACCAGGCGGCGCGGCTGCGCGCCGAGTCGGAGATCCTCTCCTTCCTCGCGGGAAGCGTGCTGCGCGGTGAGACCAGCCTGGAGGCGCTCCTCGAACGGGTGCGCGAGACCTTCGGTATGGAGTCGGCGGCGCTGCTGGAGCGGACGAGCGACGTCGACCCGTGGACCTGTGCGGGCAGCGTGGGTCCGGGCGCGCCGATGGAGCGGCCGGAGGACGCGGACGTGGACGTGCCGGTGGGCGATCACATGGCGCTGGCGCTGTCCGGCCGCGTGCTGCCCGCCTCCGACCGCCGGGTGCTGGCCGCGTTCGCCGCGCAGGCCGCCGTGGTCGTGGACCGCCAGCGCCTCAGGCAGGAGGCCGAACAGGCCCGCGCGCTGGCCGAGGGCAACCGCATCCGCACCGCGCTGCTGGCCGCCGTCAGCCACGATCTGCGTACGCCGCTGGCCGGGATCAAGGCCGCGGTGTCGAGCCTGCGGTCCGACGACGTGGCGTGGTCGGAGGAGGACCAGGCGGAGTTGCTGGCGGGCATCGAGGAGGGCGCCGACCGGCTCGACCACCTGGTGGGCAACCTGCTGGACATGTCCCGCCTCCAGACCGGCACCGTCACCCCGCTGATCCGCGAGATCGACCTGGACGAGGTCGTACCGATGGCGCTCGGCGGCGTCGCCGAGGACAGTGTGGAGCTGGACGTCCCGGAGACCCTGCCGATGGTCGCCGTGGACGCCGGGCTCCTGGAGCGCACGGTCGCCAACCTCGTCGAGAACGCGGTGAAGTACAACGCCCTGGGCACGCCCGTACTGGTCTCCGCCAGCGCCCTCGCCGACCGCGTGGAGGTCCGTGTCGTCGACCGCGGTCCGGGCGTCCCCGACGAGGCCAAGGAGCGCATCTTCGAGCCCTTCCAGCGCTACGGCGACGCGCCGCGCGGTGCCGGCGTCGGCCTCGGCCTCGCGGTCGCGCGCGGCTTCGCCGAGGCCATGGGCGGCACCCTGAACGCCGAGGACACGCCCGGCGGCGGGCTCACCATGGTCCTCACCCTACGGGCCGTGGAGAGCCTGCACGGCCCCGCACGGCTCGCCGAACCAGAAAGGCAAACCACATGACGCGGGTGCTGGTGGTCGACGACGAGCCGCAGATCGTACGCGCCCTCGTGATCAACCTGAAGGCGCGCAAGTACGAGGTCGACGCGGCCCCCGACGGCGTGACCGCGCTCCAGCTCGCCGCCGCCCGCCACCCCGACGTCGTCGTGCTCGATCTCGGGCTGCCCGATATGGACGGCGTCGAGGTGATCAAGGGGCTGCGCGGCTGGACCCGGGTGCCGATCCTGGTCCTGTCCGCCCGCCACTCCTCGGACGAGAAGGTCGAGGCGCTGGACGCGGGCGCCGACGACTACGTCACCAAGCCGTTCGGCATGGACGAGCTGCTGGCCCGCCTGCGCGCCGCCGTCCGCCGCGCCGAGCCCACCGGGGGCGGCGAGGACGACATGATCGTGGAGACCGCGGGGTTCACCGTCGACCTGGCCGCGAAGAAGGTCAACCGGGCCGGCCGGGACGTACGCCTCACCCCCACGGAGTGGCACCTGCTGGAGGTGCTCGTGCGCAACACGGGCCGCCTGGTCAGCCAGAAGCAGCTGCTGCAGGAGGTGTGGGGGCCCTCGTACGGGACGGAGTCGAACTATCTGCGGGTGTACATGGCCCAGCTGCGACGGAAGCTGGAGGCGGATCCGGCGCATCCGAAGCACTTCATCACGGAGCCCGGTATGGGGTATCGGTTCGAGAAGTGAGCCGGGGCGCCCGGGGCGGTGCTGCGGGTACGTCGGTGTCGGCGCACCCCGGTACGCTTTCGGTATGAGCGCTGTTCCTCGTTCCGAAAAGCCGGTGGGCCGGTTCCGGCGCATGCTCGACCGGCTTTCCTCGTCCCAGGAGGACCTTGAGTCCGAGGAGCTGCGGGAGGACGCCGACACGGCGGGCTGTACGCGGATCGGCGACTGCCACGACCGGCAGATCGTCACGGTTACTGGTACGTTGCGCACGGTCACGCTGCGCCCGCGGGCCGGTGTGCCGGCCCTGGAGGCCGAGCTGTTCGACGGTTCGGCCGCCCTGGACGTGGTGTGGCTCGGCAGACGTTCCATCGTCGGCATAGAACCGGGACGCAGGCTGATCGCGTCGGGCCGGATCTCGATGAGCCGGGGACGCAGAGTGCTGTTCAATCCCAAGTACGAACTAAGACCCCTCGGACGGGAGTAGCCGGTGACGTCACTCGAGAAGCCGACCGAAGACGCCCGGCAGGATTCGCGGGCGGTGACCGAGGCCGCGCTCTTCGAGGCGTTCGGCGGTGTCCGGGGCATGGTCGAGACGGTGGTGCCCGGCCTCCTCTTCGTCACCATCTTCACGATCAACAAGGACCTGCACCTGTCGGCCATCGCGGCGCTGGTGGTCTCCCTGCTGCTGGTCGTGGTCCGCCTCGTCAGGCGGGACACCGTCAAGCACGCCTTCAGCGGTGTGTTCGGGGTCGCCTTCGGCGTGGTCTTCGCGATGATGACCGGCAACGCGAAGGACTTCTATCTGCCGGGCATGCTCTACACGCTGGGCCTGGCCCTGTTGTACATCATCACCACGCTCGCCGGATTCCCCCTGATCGGCCTGATGCTCGGTCCGGTCTTCAAGGAGAACCTCTCCTGGCGTAAGCGCAATCCCGGTCGCAAGAAGGCCTACACCAAGGCTAGTTGGGCCTGGGGCCTGATCCTGCTCGCCAAGTGCGCGATCCTCTTCCCGCTGTACTGGTGGGCCGACACCGCGCAACTCGGCTGGGTCCTGGTCGCGTTGAAGATCCCGCCGTTCCTGCTGGCGGTGTGGCTGACGTGGGTCTTCCTGGCGAAGGCGCCCGCGCCGATCGACGTGTTCGCGGAGATGGAGG
>CBFHCJ010000502.1:0-5456 GCA_965654005.1 uncultured Streptomyces sp.
TGTCGGAGTCGTTCATGTGGACGCAGTGCGCCATCCACACGTCCTCGCCGAGCCATCCCGTGGACTCCAAGTAGTCGGTCGGGTCCATACCGAACAGCTCGTGGCAGAACTTCTCCTCCTCGATCGTCTCCGAGCCGTGGGTGTGCAGCCGTACGCCGAGTCGGCGGGCCAACTCGGCTCCCTCGCGGAGCAGTTCGGTGGAGACGGAGAAGGGGGAGCAGGGTGCGACGGCGACCTGGGTCATCGCGTCGAAGGAGGCGTCGTGGTGTTGCCTGACGGTCTCCTCGGTCGCCGCGAGCGCGCCTTCGAGTGTCTCGACGGCGAAGTCCGGGGGCAGACCCCCGTCCTTCTGGCCGCGGTCCATGGAGCCGCGCGCGAGGGTGAGGCGGACGCCCGTCTCACGGGCGGCGCGGATGATCGCGCCGGACAGGTCGCCGGAGCCCCGGGGGAAGACGTAGTGGTGGTCCATGGCTGTGGTGACACCGCCCCGGGCCATCATCGCGAGCGAGCCCTGGGCCGCCGCGTACACCATCCGCTCGTCGATGCGCGCCCAGGTCGGGTACAGCGCGACGAGCCAGTCGAAGAGGTTGTGGTCGGTGGCCAGGCCCCGGGTGATCCACTGGTAGAAGTGGTGGTGGGTGTTGACCAGGCCCGGGGTCACCAGGTGACCGGACGCGTCGATGCGGCGCACGACGTTCTCCAGGCCCTCGGGGGCCCGGCCCGCGCCGACCGCCTCGATGCGGTGGTCCGCGATGACGACATACCCGTTCGCGTACTCGGTGTCGTCGGCGTCGACGGTCGCGATCGAACCGTTCTCGATGACGATGCGCTGGGCCATCGTTCGTCCTCCACTTTCCGTGTCCGCGTCAGAGGTGGGTGAGGTCCGCCGGGATTCTCGCCTCGGCGCCGTCCCTCAGGACGGTGGCCTCGATCAGGCCGTACGGCCGGTCGGCTGCGAGGTACACAGCTCCGTCGGCGGTGTCGTTCTGGAGCCCGAACGGCTCCAGGTCCACCAGGAAGTGGTGCTTGTTCGGGAGCGAGAAGCGGACCTCGTCGATCTCGCCGCGGTTGTCGATGACGCGCGCGCCCATCTGGTACAGCGTCTGTTGCAGGGAGAGGGAGTACGTCTCGGCGAAGGCCCGGAGCAGATGCTTCTTCGTCTGCTCGTAGGACCGGTTCCAGTCGGGCACCGGCTGTGCGTCGTCGGTCCAGTTGAACCGCCAGCGGCCGGAGACCTCGGTGGCCAGGATGCGGTCGTAGGCCTCGGGGAGCGTCGTGTACCTGTCCTTGACGTAGCCCCAGAATTCGGAGTCGGTCGAGTTCATCACGACGAGGTCCTTGAGACCGGAGACGACCTCCCAGGCCGTGCCGTCGTAGGTGATCTGCGTGAGCCGGGTCTCCTGGCCCTTGCGGACGAAGGAGTGAGCGCCCTGGCCGGAGTGCTCGATCCGCTCCCAGGCGTACTCCTCGATGCGGATGCGGGCCCGGTGGACGGGGTCCTGTGATGTGACGAAGTGCCGGGCGAGGTGGATGCCGAACTGCTCGGCGGAGTCGATGCCGTACTCCTTGGCGAACGCGTACACCGTGTTCTTGGTGGTGTCGGTCGGCAGGACGTTGGCGTTCGAGCCGGAGTGGTGGACCTCGTCCATGTCTCCGGAGAGCGAGACGGATACGTTGAGGTCCTTGATGTGATGGGTGGCGCCGTCCCGCGTGATCTTCACGACTCGGTTCTCTGCCTTGCCGTACTGGTTCTGACCCAACACAGGGCGGGCGGGGCGGGAATTGACTGCCATCGCTAACTCCCTCGGTATACGGAGTAGCCGAACGGGTTGAGCAGCAGCGGTACGTGGTAGTGCTCGCCCGGTACGACGGCGAACGTGATCGCCACCTCCGGGAAGAACACGCCGGGGCCGCTGTCCCGATTCGCGGGGGCGTCCTGCCGCGCATCGGCTTGCTTGTTCTCGGACTTCTCGAAGTACGCCTCGACGGCGAAGTCGAGCCGTACGTGCGTGGTCCCCTCGGGCAGCGCCGGGAGGTCCCTGCACCGCCCGTCCGCGTCGGTCGCGGAGCCGCCGAGGGCCTGCCAGTTGGCCTCACGTCCCGTTCGGGCGGAGAGCCGGACGGCGACGCCCGCGGCGGGACGGCCGGCGCTGGTGTCCAGGATGTGCGTGGACACGGAAGCGGTGGTACCGGTGCTCATGGTCAGGCGTCCTCTTCGACGAGTCGGGCCAGCCGGATACGGTTGATCCTGCCCAGCTCGGTGCGGACGATCTCCCTCTCCTGCTCCGGCGCGTTGCCGATCCGCTCCTTGACCGCGTCGCGCATCTGCTCACCGGTCCTGCCGGTCGCACAGACCAGGAAGACATGGCCGAACTTCTCCTGGTACGCCAGGTTCAGTTCCAGCATCTCCGCCTTGAGCTCCTCGGACGCGCCGGCCATGCCACGCTGCTCCCGGGCCGAGGTGGGGTCACCGGGCCCCGGGCGGCCGATCGGCGGGTGCCCGGCCATCGCCTCCTTCAGGTCCTCGGTGGTCAGCTCCGCCATGGCGGCGTCGTTCGCGGCGTAGAGGTCGTCGGTGGCGGCGTAGGGGCGCGCGGAGAGCAGCCGCCGGGCCCATGTCGTGGAGGCGCACGCCTCATGGAGGGCGGCGAGGGCCGCGTGCTCCCCCAGGGCGTTGAACCGGGCGAGGCCCGGAGGTGTGGAAGTCGACGTCACGGGACCTCCGTGGCCGAGGGGCTGAACGGGATGCGAACAGCTAACGCCCTCCGCGACACGGCCGTCAACAGTTTGTTGAAAATTCCGGGTGACAAGGGCCGGTGCCGCTCAGGACTCCTTCTCGCGGTTCAGGTAGTTGTAGACGGTGAAGCGGCTGACGCCGAGGGCGCTCGCGACGGTCTCCACGCCGTGCCGCACGGAGAAGGCGCCGCGCGCCTCCAGCATCCGTACGACCTCCTGCTTGGCCTTGCGGTCGAGGTCGGCCAGCGGCTTGCCGTGCTTGCGCTCCAGGGCGGCCAGGATGTGATCGAGCGAGTCGGCGAGCTGGGGCAGGCGTACGGCGACGACCTCGGCGCCCTCCCAGGCGAGCACGATGTCGTCGGGACCGGCCTGGTCGGGGGACAGCATCTCGCCGCCCATCGCGTCGACCAGCGGTTTCACGGCCGCGATGAAGGGCTTGTCCCCGGTGTCGGTCACTCGCCCTCCCCGAGCACATTGACCTGCAGCGAGATCCGGGTGGCCCCGGCCTCCAGGGTCTTGCGCAGCAGGGCGTCGACGGCGGTGAGCACCGCGTCGGCGCCGCCCTCGGCGGTGTTGCCGAAGGGGCCGACGTCCACGGCGTCCAGTTCCCCGGCTTCGATGACCTCACGGGCGGCCAGCGCGTGCGCGGGCGCCTCGTCGAGGTCGAAGGGCTCGGTAGTGAACTCCACCCGCAATCGCATACTGCCCCCAAAACACCGACATGACCTGCGCATACGCTTGGACCGCCCACCGCCGGGGCAGCGCCCGGCAGCGACTCTAACCGACGCGCGGCCTCTCCTGCCCGCGGAAGGCCGGGCCCCCTCCTGCCCCGTGGCAGAGGGAGCCGCGGTCGCCACGTCACGGCAGGGGCTGCTCGGTCCAGATGATCTTGCCGTTCGCGGTGTAACGGGTCCCCCAGCGCTCGGTGAGCTGGGCGACGAGGAACAGTCCGCGCCCGTCCTCGTCCTCGGTGCGGGCCCGGCGCAGATGGGGCGAGGTGCTGCTGCCGTCGCAGACCTCGCAGATCAGCGCGCGATCGCGGAGCAGTCGCAGCCGGACCGGGCCGGCCGCGTGCCGGATGGCATTGGTGACCAGCTCGCTGGCGACGAGCTCGGTGGTGTAGGCCAGTTCGTCCAGACCCCAGGCCGCCAGCTGGTCGGTGACCGCCGCGCGGGAGCGGGAGACGATCGCCGGGTCGCTGGGCAGCTCCCACTGCGCGACCCGCTCCGGCCCCAGTGCGTGCATACGGGCGACGAGCAGGGCCACGTCGTCGATCGGCCGGGCCGGGAGCAGCGCGTCGAGGACCGCCTCGCAGGTGTCCTCCGGCGCCCGGCCGGCGCTGGCCAGAACGGTGCGGAGCTTGTCCAGGCCGGTGTCGATGTCCCGGACCCGGTCCTCGATCAGACCGTCGGTGTACAGCACGAGTTGGCTGTCCTCAGCCAGCTCCAGCTCGATGGTTTCGAACGGCATCCCGCCCAGCCCGAGCGGCGGTCCCGAGGGCAGATCGACGAAGTCCACCGTGCCGTCGGGTCCGACGACGGCGGGCGCCGGGTGCCCGGCGCGGGCGAGGGTGCAACGACGGGACACCGGGTCGTACACGGCATACAGACAGGTGGCGCCGACGATCCCGAAGTCCTGGTGAGTGGACTCCACCGCCCAGCCCTCGCCCCGGTCCAGGCGCCCGACCAGGTCGTCGAGACAGGTGAGCAGATCGTCGGGCGGCAGGTCCAGCGAGCTGAAGTTGTGCACGGCGGTACGCAGCCGTCCCATGGTGGCCGCGGCGTGCAGACCGTGGCCCACCACGTCGCCGACCACCAGTGCCACCCGGGCGCCGGACAGCGGGATGACGTCGAACCAGTCGCCGCCCACCCCGGCCTGGGCGGGCAGATAGCGGTAGCCGACGTCGACGGCGCTCTGCTCGGGCCGTCCCCTGGGCAGCAGGCTGCGCTGCAGGGCGAGGGCGGTGTTGTGCTCGCGGGTGTAGCGGCGGGCGTTGTCGATACAGATCGCGGCGCGGGCGGCCAGCTCCTGGGCGAGGGACAGGTCGTCGTCCTCGAAGGGGGCGGGCTTCTCGGAGCGGTAGAAGCTCGCCACGCCGAGGATCGTTCCGCGGGCCCGCAGGGGCACCGTGATCAGGGAGTGGATGCCCTCCGCGAGCGCCTGCCCGAACCGCGCCGGTTCCTGGGCGATCCAGCCCTCGGCGTCGGCCAGGACGGGTTCGAGCACGGACTGCCCGGTCTCCAGGCAGCGGGCCTGCGGGGTGGACGTGACGTACTGGACGGGGTCGCCTATGCCGTACACGGGCAGTTCCTCGCGCACGGCGCCCAGTGCGACCCGGCGCAGCGGCGGAGTCTTCCCGCTGGTCGGCCCGAGCTCCTCGCCGAGCAGCACGGAGTCGGGCAGGTCGACAACCATCAAGTCGGCGAACCGCGGGACGGTCACCTCCACCAGTTCCTCCGCGGTGCGGGTGACGTCCAGGGTGGTCCCGATGCGCACGCTCGCGTCATGCAGCAGCTCCAGCCGCTTGCGGGCCAGTACGGCCAGCCGGCCGACGCCGGGCTCACCGACGAGCAGCAGCCAGCCGTCGGCGCCGGTGCCGGTGTCGCCCCCGTCCGTGGCGGGCTGGACCCGGGTTTGCGGCCCGGCAAGGGTGGGCGTGGGCCTCGCAGGTGCCGAGTGTGGAGGAGGGGCGGTAGGGCCAGGGGCGGGAGGTGCTGGTG
>CBFHCJ010000503.1:0-5450 GCA_965654005.1 uncultured Streptomyces sp.
CGTCGGGCCCCTACTCCTGCCCCCGCTCGTCCCCGCGCCCTCGGCCGACGCGGTCTCCGACACCATACGGGGCGGCCGCGACGGGGCCGTGGTGTCGGTGGCGCCGCCCCGCAGCCCGGGCCGCGACGCACCCACGCCCTGTTCCGCGGCAAGGGCCTTGGCCACCGTGACGGCACGGGGGGTCCGGTCCGCGTCGCCCGCGAACTCGTGCAGTTCCTGGGCCACCCGCATCGTCGCCCAGTACTGCTCCGAGTCCCGCTCCGACAGCGAACCGCGGCCCTCGGCCACCGTCAGGTCGAACGGGTTGTGCTCCGCCGTGATCCGCGCCGCCTCAGCCCACAGGTCACCGGCCGTACGCTCGTCCAGCTTGCCGAACGTCTTCGCGAACCGCTGGAGCTCGGCCGACGGCCGCGCCACCTCCCGGGCCACGATCAGCTCGTAGTCGCCCACCTCGTCGTCGCTGTCGGGCGACCAGGCCTCAATCTTCAGCCTGGCCCCGGGAAGCAGCAGTACCTCGTCCTCCTCGTTGTTGGCCGAGAACGCCGTGATGTCCCGGCCCCAGTGCCCGCTGAGCCGCGCGCGGACCAGTACGGGCCGTTCTCCGGACAGGTCGT
Organism: uncultured Streptomyces sp.; assembly: GCA_965654005.1. Taxonomy (GTDB): domain Bacteria; phylum Actinomycetota; class Actinomycetes; order Streptomycetales; family Streptomycetaceae; genus Streptomyces. The sequence continues at coordinate 615 of CBFHCJ010000503.1, forward strand.
TGTCCCCCATGAAGTCCTTGGCCGCGTCGTCGTAGCGGCTGAAACTGGCGAACGCCGGGAAGGAGAACTCGTGGCCGGGTTCGGGCAGGTCGCCCTGACCGGTGCCCGCGAAGAGTTCCGCCACCGATCTCTTGCCGCGCCAGACCTCACCGGTCGCGGGCGGCAACTGCTCCAGCGCGTCCAGCAGCATCGCGGCGTGGGCCGCCATCTCCTGCTCGACGGCGGGGAGCAGCCTCTCGGCGACGGTGTAGAGCTCCTCCGTGTACCGCGCATTCGCCTCTTCCGTCAGATCGCGGGGGCCGGCGAGGATCGCCCGGGCGACCGGGTCGCCGGTCAGCACGGAGGTGATGTCCGTGAGCGACTTGTCGAAACGCTCGTCGATGATCCGCCTGAGCCGTTCGCGCAACATTGGCCGGACCTCTGCGGGCCCGGACCTGACCACGGTGTTGATCAGCGCGGAGGCCTTCTCCGTGTACACCATCAAAGCCACGAAATGGGGCAGTGCCAGCCGTTCCAGCACCTTCTCCGGTACCGCGTCGTGCAGGGGCAACCTACCCTCGACCGACGGCTCGTCCGCTGTGGCGGACAGTGCCAGGTCGCCCATGGGATCGGTGACAAGCTCGGTGAACTCCTTCCTTCGCTCCACGGCGTCCTGCAGCACCGACTCCGCGGGCTCGGCGAAAACGCCGTCCTGGATCTTGGACCAGTAGACGGCCTCATGCGGCAGCAGGCCGTCGACAGCGATCTCTTCGCGGACCTCCTTGAGCTCCAGCCCCGGAATTGACCGGTACATCCGCGCGTCGTCCTCCAACGCGTCTCCGGCCAACGCCGGCACCACACCCGCCGTCCGCAGACCTGCCAGCACCTCGTGGAGCGACGCCTCTCCACGCGGCAGCAGCCACGCCACCAGGGCCAGCGCGAACCCTTCATGGTCGTCGCCGGAAAGGTTCAGCACATTGAGCAGGTGGCCGAGCTCCGCCGCCGTCCGCGACGCGCGCTCGGTCGGCGGCGCGGCCGTGAGGCCCTCACGCAGCGCCGGAACGTCCAGGCCCAGCTTCCGCGCCTTCGCCCAGTCACCGGAGCCGGTGATCTGACGCAGCAACGCCGGCAAGGCCAACGGTGAATCACTGACGAGCGCCGCGTGGTGGACAGCCGCCATCAGACGCGGTACGTCCAGATGCAGCAGCTCGAGGACATCGGTCGGCCAGGCGGCCTTCTCGTTACGACCCGCCGCCATCTGCCCAGCCGGACGGAAGACCTCGATGATCTCCTTTTCGTCCCGGTCCGGATGCGCGTCGGAGAGCGCCTCGAAAAGAACGCTCGCAGTGACCTGTGCCATGTGCAGCGCCCTGGTGTGACTGGCCGCGTACTCGGCCAGCCGCCCCTCGAAGAGCCGGGTCAGGGGCACATACACCGGGTCGGTGTACAGCACGCTCAGCAGCCCGTGGCGCTCGGGCGACACCGCTGAACCGTCCGGAACCGACACGGCCTCGCTCATGGGCTGGTCGGACTCCGAAGTCGCTCCAAACCCGCCGGCCTCGCCGACCGCGACGTCGGGGGAGCCGCCCCGCAGTCCCTCCCGCACCGCACTGACACCTCGCCACGCGGCCAGGTCCCGTGCCGTCGCGACCGCCTGATCGAGCCGGTCCGTTCGGCCCGCGAACCCGTGCAGCACCTGCGCCACATGCATCGTCGCCCAGTACTGCTCCGAGTACCGCTGCGACAGCGATCTGCGGCCCTCGGCCACCGTCAGGTCGAACGGGTTGTGCTCCGCCGTGATCTGCACCGCCTCACGCCACAGCTCCGCGGCGGCCCCCTCGTCCATTTTGCCCAGCTGTGTCACGAACCGCTTGAGGTCCGGCCGCGCAGACAGGTCGTCGGCGAGGTTCGGGCTCTTTCCGGCCCGGCCTTCCTGGCCCTCCGCGTCCGCGCCCGTCCGCCACGCGTCGGCCAGCCGGGCATATGTGACCTGCCGTCCGGAGGTTTCCAGTTGACGGAGGAGCGCCACCAGCCGCGCCTTGACACGCACGTCGACCGGGGTGATCGACCTGGTGCCGTCCAGGCGGCGTACCAGCGTGTCCAGGTGTGTTTCGGCGACCTGCTCGTCCGGGTCGACCCGCAGCACGCCACGGGCGAGATCCGCTGTCCGGCGTACGTCCTTCAGGCGCTCGAGTGTCAGGTACTCAGGCCCGCCGTGCACCTCAGCGGCCAGCGCGCCCAGATGCCAGACCTGCTGTCCGTCCGCCACGCCGACCGAGCCGGCCAGCGGCAGCAGATCGTCGTGCTTGACCACAGAGCCGTAACCGGAGATCCGCTGCAAGGCGTGCCGCAGCGCGCCGTGCGGGAGCTCCGGCGGTTCCTCGACAGCCTCGACCAGTTCGTAAGCGTGCGTGCCGGCGCCCTGAACGCCCCGGGAGGTGACGTTCAGACGCGCCGTGGGCAGCAGCAGCACCTCCCGCTCGTTCGCGTGCAGGGAGAAGGGCGAGATGTCCCGGCCCGCGTTCCCACTGAGCTGGGCACGGATGAGGACGCGGTGCGAGCCTTGCAGCGGGGCCTTCTTCATGAACAGGAAAGTGTCCGCTGTCGACGCACGGTCCCTGCTGAAGCTGGCGAACTCGTCGAAGGAGAGCTGCGGCTGCTCGTAACCCACCAGGCGCGTTCCGCGCCAGGCCTCGCCTGTCGCGGGCGGCAACTGCTCCAGCGCTTCCATCAGCATCGCGGCGTGGGCCACCATCTCCCGGATCAGCCTTTGGACCACCGCTCGGTACCACGCACGGTGCTGTTCCAGTCGCTCGTGGTCCATGCCCTCGGTTTGCGCAGTCGCCGCAGCAATGAATTCCTGTCGATTGCGCAGCGCGGGAGGCAGGATGCTCCCATCGCGGAGGTGCTTTTCAAGGAGCCATGTGACCTGACTGCGCAGTGCCGCACTGGCCTCGACGGGATCGGACTTGATCAGAGGGCTGATCAGCTGGTGGCTCAGGCTGGTGTACGTCGCCAGCGCGGCGAAGTGAGCCGGGGTCAGGCGCTCCAGCAACTGGCGCGGCGTCATGCCGTGCAGACGCAGCCAGTCCTCCGCCCGTCCGTCCTTCTTCGGGTCCGAGGGCAGCGACTTGTCGATAAGGCGCTCGAAATTGAGCCTGTATGCCTGGACCTTCCGCAGCTGGGACCTGTCCAGCCCGGTGAAGCCCCCGTTCTCGACCGGAGTGAAGAACTTGGACCAGTAGGTGGCCTCGTGCGGCAGCATGCCGTCGACCGCGACCCACTCCCGCAGCTCGGCCGGCGACACCCCCGGAACCGACCGGTACATGCGCGTCGCGTCGTCCAACGGATTCGCCGTCAGCGACTGCACGACGTCCGCCGTCTGCAGGCCTGCCAGGATCTCGTACAGCGAATGGTCCTGGAGCGGAAGCATCCAGCCGATCAGGGCCAGCGCCAGGCCCTCCGCGTCCAGACCGGGAACACGCAGTAGCTTGAAGGCGTTGCCGATCCGCGCGGCGCTGCCGGAGACGCCCGCCGTCATCAGCATGCCCCGCTTGCGCATCTCATGGAACAGCTCGGACGACTCGTCCAGCTCGAACTTGGCCTTGCCCGAGACAAAACTCATGGGCAGTTCCGGACCCTGCTCGCCTTGAGCCAGGTCACCGGCGCGCGGTTCCTCGACGACCGTGGGCTCCTCGACGATCCGGGTGATCCCCGTGACCGTCCGGACCCTGGTCCCCTCCGGCGCGTCGTAATGCACTTCGACACCCAGCACACCGGGAGCCGAGCGCAACTCGTCCAGCAGCGGCGCACCCTGCTCGTCGAAGGAAATCTGCTCCAGCGGCACCTTCTCGGTACGGAAGCCCAGGACCCTGAGAGCACCCTGGTTGGCGGCGAGGAAGGCCACCTCGCGCTCACTCAGTCCGACGCGGAGACGCGCCCATTCGCTCGGCGTGGCGGCGTTGTCCCCCTTCAGCCGGTCCGCCTCCGGACGCGGCAGGCGGTGCCTGAAGTACTGCTCCCCCCAGTACTTCGCGGCCTCCCGCTGCCACGACGGCGCCTGCGCCGCCATGTTCCCGAGAGCGAAGAAGTCCTTGTCGAACATCGCCGCCTTGTCCGGCGCGCCCCGCTCGGCCGCAGCACGCAACCGGACGCGCAGATCGCTCCCGAGGTAGGCGGCCTGGTCCCGCAGCGACCGCACGTCCAGTCCCAGACCTTCCGCCTTCGCCCAGTCCCCGGAGTCGGCGATCGACTTGAGCAGTGACCTCAGCGTCAGCGGAGATGTGTTTGAGATGGCCGCGTTGAAGAAGGCCGTCATCAGCTCCCGTACGCTGCCGCGCCGCATCAGCTCTTCGAGAGCGGGCATCCCGTGGCCGGCACCGATCTGGCCCGCCGACGTCGGGTCACCGGCGAAGAAGACCTTCGCGAGCTCATCCTCGCCCAGGTCGGGATGCGCCCGGACGAGTACATCGAACAGGCGTGCCACGCCCTGCCGTACCGCCTCCAGCGCTCTGGGCTGGCGATAGGCGTACGCGCCCAGCCTCTTCTCGAACTCCCGCGCCGTGGGAGCGTACGCCTTGTCCCCGTACAGCGCCCGCAGGCCGCGCTCCGCGGCGGGCACGAGGGAGGCGTCCGGCACCAGGTCGGCGACCGTCGCCACACCGTCCGCTCCCGCCACCGCCTGACGAGAGGAGACCCCGGCGGACGTACCGGTGCCCTCCAGCTTCTCGAGGAAGGTCTTGAGGGAGTCCGCCTGCGGCACGCGGGAATCCCTTGCTTGGCCGGCCGGGGGTGGGAACCCCCACGCGTGGGCGCACCCGTCGGGACCCCCCCCCCCCAGGCCCCCCCGCGCCCCGC
>CBFHCJ010000504.1:0-5412 GCA_965654005.1 uncultured Streptomyces sp.
AGCCGGCCTGGCGGTTGGCGGCGGCTGCCGGGCGGACCGGCGGGAGAGGGCCGGCCTGGCCGCTGAGGCGGTCGTCGCACCACTGCAGTGCCTCGCCGAGCGTGTCGAAGCCGCCCTCGCGCAGGGTGTGCGTCCACGTCTCGGTGTCGACCTCTTCGACCACGACGCGGAACGGTGAGGGGGCTCGCTCGTCCAGGGCGCGCAGGACCACGACGATGACCATGTCTTCCGGGTCGTCGCTGGTGTAGGAGTAGCCCATGGCGTAGTGGTCGCCGTCGCCGGCGAGGCGTCGCTCCAGGGCTCGCGTGGCCTCGTCCGCCGGCGGCGGGCCCAGCGGGGCGAGGGCGATGGCATCGGGTGGACAGCCACGGTGGATGAGCCAGGACTGTGCCATCGCGGGCAGCGGCAGAGGGGCATGCTCGAAGCTGAACGTCCGCTTCTCGTGGTCCCGTTGCAGATGCACGGCGAGCACCTGCGGCACGCCGGGGTGTCCCCAGGTGGCGGTGCGGTCGAACAGGACGTAGTAGCTGTGCGGGCCGTCGTGGTGTTCGGCGAGGGGAACGAGCATGTCCTCGTGGACGGCGACCTTGCGGTAGAAGTCGAGGTATTTCTCCTCGTCGGCGTCGAGGTCGTCCAGGTCGAAGTCGACTTGGGGGATGGACTTCCGGTCCGGCGCCGGGTCGGTGGGAGACAACAAGAGCCTTTCGGTGAAGTCAGCGCCGCTGCGCCGGGGTGGGCCGCGATGCGCCGGGGCGAGCCGAGACCTTCGGCGCCTGCACCGTGGGGGCCCGGCGGGCGGCGAACAGCGCGGCCCGTCCGGCATCGGTGAGCGCGACCGGCTGGCCGGCGTGCAAGGGGTGGCCGGTGTCCCGGACGACCAGGCCGGCGTCTTCCAACTGCTGCAGCTCGGCGTGGGGGATGCGGATACCGGAGGCGGCTGTGACGGACATCCGGCCGGTCAGCAGGTGTTCGTAGAGCTTGGCGCCGCCGGCGATGGCGAGCAGCGCCGCCTGGTCATCCGTCGAGAGCTGCCGGGCGTCGGGCGCGCAAGCCGCCGCTGCTGCTTCGATGGGCTCCAGGGCGGCGAGCACCTTCCTAGCCGCGGCGTCCCGCGCGGCGGTGGCCTCTTCCAGCTGGTCCATGGTGCGGTCGATGCGCGTGAACAGGGCGCTGTCGACGTCGAACTCGCCGCTGGACAGGCGGTTGAGGAGCCGGAGGTAGAAGGTGACGCTGGTCTGGGCCTTGGCCAGTTCACGGTGCCGGTCGACCAGGTGGGCGTGCTGCTCGTCGAGGATGCAGCGGTCGCGGTAGGCCCACAGGGTGTCGATGTCGTGCCCGGTGACGGCTTGGAGGCGGTGGTCGAGCGGGGAGACCGCACGCCGGGTGGGTGCCGGCGCGGGTGGAGGGTGCATAGGCGGTCCTCTGTGCGTTCAGCGGGTGTGATGGTGCGCGGAGTTTGGGGCGGGACGGGGCAGCCCCGGCAGTGCGGTGGGCAACGGACCGGGCCGGGGTACGGGAGCGCGGGTGGTCAGCTGCGGGGAACGCGAGCGTGCCGCGTGGGTGCGGGCGCTCAGCGGCCGACGAGTCATCCCCAGGCGGCGGCCGACCTCGTCGTAGACGTCGTTGCCTGCTCGCGGCCGGATGGCGACGACGTGGATCTCCTTGGGATGCGCGGACTCCGCGGGTGCCGGGCGGACGCCGTAGACGACACGCCAGTCCTTGCGCGAGTCCACGAACAGCTTCCTGAATCCCTCCAGGTCACCGTCGAGACGCAGGCCGAAGCGCTGCGCGTTCACGACTTCCTGCAGGTAGGCGAGGGTGAGGTCGCGTATGTCGCTGGGGGCCTGGAGGAGATCGGTCAGCGCGCGGGGGTCGAAGCTCAGTGCGAAGGCGGGCTGTCCCGCTCCCGCGGTCATGACGTCGGCTCGTCCGGTTCGGCGGCTTGTGTCGTGTTCGCCGTCTCCGTGCGCACGGACGGCGGCGGGCCGGGCAGAAGGCGGTGCGCGGGCCGGTCGGGCGAGGTCATGCAGGCCGACAGTGGCCCACCCGGCGCGCGGATCGCCGCGACGGCGTGGGTGAGGAAGTCCCGGTGCCACACGAACAGACCGGACAGCCCGGCTTCGGGATCCTTGTGCTGCTGGTAGGCGAGCCACAGGGCGTGGAGCCAGGCCACCACGTCGTCGTGCTCCTGCCACTGCAGGCACCAGGGAGCCGCGGTGGTGACCTCCGCCCCGTACACCGGGAGGAAGAAGTCATCCACCCAGTCGGACAGGGCGTCGAGTTCGTCCTCGCGTTCTTCTCCGTCGAGTTCCAGGATCGGGCGGGGCTCCGGTGGAGCGGCGGGAGGCGGCCCACCGAGTCCTGGCATGCCGAAGGCCGCGAACGGTGATCCGCTGGGCGGCGGGGCGGACGCGAGGTGGTCGAGCTGCTGAGCCTGTTGCGCCGACTGCTCCATGAGCCGCCGCACGCTCGCCTCGATTCCCTCCAGCTGTCGGTCCGGAATACGAACCGGCTCCAACTCGCCATCGTCAGGCGACTTTGTTGATTCGGGCATTGAAAAGCTCGGCCTCCTGCGAGACACGGGATGAGAAAAGGACGGAAGCGTCTGCGCGCGGCCCATCCGGCGAGCTGCACGGCCACTGCCGCGGTATTTCGCCGACGGCTACGCGTGGGGAGCCGGTCGCCTTGGCAGCAGGCAAGGACGGGGCTCAGCCAGTAAGGTCCACGTCGTCCTGCGTGAGGGTTTCGCGGATCGTCTCGGTGAGCCGGTCGGCCGCGATCGACGCGTAGTGCTCGGTCTTCTCCACGCCGATGAAGTCCCGGCCTTCCAGCAGAGCGGCCACGCCCGTGGAGCCGGAGCCGGCGCAGAAGTCGAGGACCGTGCCGCCCTCGGGGCTGATCTTGACCAGCTCGCGCATCACCTCGACCGGCTTCTGCGTGATGTGCCGGCGCTGCGCGCCCGAGGGCTGCGACGCCGAGTACATGCCGGGCAGATAGACCGGGTTCTGGGAGCCGTCGAGCGCCCCCTTCGACGCCCAGACGATGAATTCGCAGTTCTGGGTGAACCGGCCCTTCTGCGGCCTGGCCTGCGGCTTGTGCCAGGCCAGCACACCGCGCCACAGCCACCCGGCGGCCTGGATCGCGTCCGTCGTCGTCGGGAGCTGACGCCAGTCGGTGAACAGCAGCGCGGTCCCGCCGGTCTTCGTCAGACGGTGCGCTTCGGTCATGATCTGCGTCAGCCAGAACGCGTAGGACCTCTGGTCCATGTTCTCGCCGGTGAAGTCTGCGAGGTCGTTCTTGGCATCGGCGGAGGTGTACTTCTGCTTCGCGGAGCGGGTGGTGCGCTCCTTCGCGGTCCGGCCACCGCTGTTGTACGGCGGGTCGGTGATGACGGAGTCGACGCAGCCGTCCGGAAGGCCGGAGAGAACGGCCAGGGCGTCGCCCTGGTGAAGGGAAAAAGGCAAAGAGGGGCCCCTATTCGGGTGCGGATTCACGGTGGGAACTAGCCGCCTCGCACAGGAGTCCTCGCAGGCCGGAAGTGGGCGTGCAGAAGCCCAGGGCCGCAGACCGAGGAGGCGAGGGGAGTCCAAAAACTGTAGAGGTGAATCCGCCGACGACCAAGAAGTGCCGTGCGAGGGTGCCGGATTCCGGCACCTCGCGCCAGCTTTTTGGTCAACCGCCAATCCGCATCTACTGTTTTTGAACCGCCCGGCGCACACCGCCGCTGGCTACTCCCCCGCCACACCTCACGGAGGTACCCCTTGCCCCGGCACACCTAGCTCACGGCCCGGCCAGCTGGAGCGAGCGGCAACTCGCCCCGCATCGGCCCGCCTTGATCGCCCACCCCGGCCGCCGCGTCCTTCCACCACGCCTCGCGCACGCGGCACGCCGGACACCGCACCCCCGAAGGACACGCTCATGACGTCTCGTTACCCACCCCTGCCCGACCTCGCTGACCCGCGAGCGGTCCGCTCCTGTTGAAGGCGCTCGCCGCCGGCATCGGCGTCGTCTTCCTCTCCCCGCTCCTGCTCGCCGGCACCGGCATGATGATGGCGTCCTCCGCGGACGCCGTTCAAAGCAGCAGCAGCTCCCTCATCTGCCTGAACGACATCGACACCGGCAAGGTCGCCGAGCAGGTCACCAAGATCCTCGACGGGGCGTCCGGCAAGAACGTCCACGTCGAGGGCCTGGACCTGCCCGCCGAGCAGGTTCCCAATGCCCAGACGATCGTGGCCACCGGTATCAGCCTCGACGTACCCAAGAAGGGCCAGGTCATCGCGCTCGCCACGGCGATGCAGGAGTCGCGGCTGCGCAATCTCAACTACGGCGACAGGGACAGCCTTGGGTTGTTCCAGCAGCGTCCCTCCCAGGGCTGGGGCACCGCCGAGCAGATCCGTGACCCGACGTACGCGAGCGAGCAGTTCTACAAGCACCTGCTCAAGGTGAACGGCTGGCAGCAGATGACCGTCACCCAGGCCGCCCAGGCAGTACAGCAGTCCGGCCTGCCGGACGCCTACGCGCAGTGGGAGCACCTGGCCACCGCGCTGCAGGAAGCCATTGCCAAGACCTTCCCCGGCGCCGGCAACGACAAGGACGCCAAGGCTCCGAACCCAGGCAAGGAGCCGGGAACTGGCACTACCGGCTGTGCTCCGGGCCAGGACGGCTCCGGCTTCGGCCCGATCCCCGAGGGCAGCGTCCCGAAGGGGTACAAGATTCCCAAGGACGCCGACCCGAAGGCGCGCAAGGCCATCGAGTGGGCGATGCACCAGCTCGGCACCCTCTACCAGTGGGGCGGATCCTGCACCAACGCCCACGGCCCTGACCCGATGGGCCGCTGCGACTGCAGCTCGCTGATGCAGCAGGCGTACGCACACGCCGGCGTCACCCTCAGCCGCACCACGTACACGCAGGTCAACGAAGGCATGGCAGTCTCGCCCGCCCAGCTCAAGCCCGGTGACCTCATCTTCAGCCGCGGTACCGCGAGCCGTCCCGAGCACGTCGGCATGTACATCGGCGAGGGCCTCGTGATCGAGGCACCGCGCACCACCAAGCCGGTCCGGATCACCCCGATCAAGGACTGGACGATTCTCGCCGCCCGTCGCGTCATCTGACGCCACCGCCCGGCCACCGCTCCAGGCCGACCGCCGCGGCGATCTCCCGCGCCCCGAGCGCATCTCCCCACCCCCTCTGCTTCCCCTCCCCCCGCCGGCCCCTCGTCTGGCCCGCGTATGCAAGGAGCCCGCCACACCTATGTCCCTCCCTCTCGCAGACCGCGTCATCCAGCTCGCCTACGACCCAGGGATCTCGCCCAAGGGCGGCGGCCTGCCCGGGCTCAGCGTGCTGAAGAACGTCGTCAACTCGATCAACATGTTCGGGATCATCGCCGTCGTCGGCGCCCTCGCCGTCTCGCTC
>CBFHCJ010000505.1:0-5395 GCA_965654005.1 uncultured Streptomyces sp.
GCATCCGTTCCAGGCGGGTGCCCTGGACTTCTCCGCTGGTCAGCTGTGCGATGCGGATGAGCGCCAGTTTCTGCAACTGGAGGTTCTTCAGCTGCAGGATGTCGGCGCCGACCTGCGGTAGGTGGTCTCCGCGGAAGGGGTCGGACGCCGCCACGAGTTCTCCGTCCTGCTGTCGTCAGTCCTCGCGCGCCGACGCCCCGCCGGCCTGGAGGAGATCGTCGGCGTCCTCGGGTTGTGCCTCGGCGACCAGGCGGGCCAGGGCCGCCGTATCCAGCCCCTGCCCGGGGGCGGGAGCGTCGGCCAGCCGATTGGCTGCGAGATTGCCGAGGTCGAGGTCCTCGCCACGCTCCAGTGCCCGGCAGAGCTCCACGAACAGGTCGTAGGGAAGGACGACGGCTTCGGGCTCGCCCCCCTCCTGCTCACCGACCAGCAAGGGGAGGGCCCGTTCGCCGCCTTGCCGGAACCCCGCGAGGACCGTCCGGAGGGTGGCGGCCACCCTGGCAACGGAGTGAACTTCTTGCTGTTCGCCCATGTGATTCACCCTAGCGACGACTGTCGCCGGTCGGCGCATGGATTTCTGCTGCCGGTCCACCCTGCTCGTCCTGCACGTGCGGCGAGTCCTCTGAGCTGGGCTTTCCTCACGTTCCGAGCATCATGGCCATGGGCTCCGACAGATGGCTCAGTCTGGCGCTGAGCTGGGAGGCAGCCGTCTTGGTCGCCTCGATCACTGACTCCGGAGCCTCAGGCATGACGGTGGCAGGTTTGAGTAGGAGTGCGGCTCCCATGATCGCTTCCCCCCAGACGATCGGCGCCGCGCAGGCATTCCACAGGGGCATGCACTCTTCGTAGCCGAGGGCGTAGCCGCGGTCTCGGACCTCTTCGAGCGAAGCGAGGAGTTCCTTGTCGTCGCGGTAGACGCCGGGGCCCGCTTCGGCCGGAATCGGTTCGTCCAGCACCAGCTCCTGGAGAGTCGCAGGAAGGTAGGCAAGGATGGTTCGGCCGCTGGCTCCGGTACGGAGCGAGCGGGTGACGGAGAGGATGTCGAGGGCGGTCATGCCGAGTTCCACCAGGTCCGAATCGCCCACGGCCATGTCGATGCACTGACGCTGGGCGCCCCCGAAGGGGGCCAGCATGTATTGGAAGACCAGGCCTCCGTCAGTGGCCTCGCGCAGTTCCTCCAGGATCGTGTGCGTGCTGTCGTCCTTGGCTGGCGCGTGGGCGAGTGCGTGCATTCCGAGGTGCGCGGCGGTCGCCCCCAGCCGGTACTTGCCGCGTCCGATGCGTTCGAACAGTCCGCCGTAGACGCCGGATTGCAGGATGCGTGAGGTGGTGGAGTCGTCCAGGCCGGCCGCCTTGGCTATCTCGCCAGTGCCGTGTACATCCCCGCCCAGCTGAGCAAAGGCTTTCTGGACTCGGATGAATCGGTCAACGAGACGAGATCCGGTCTCCGAGGCGTTCGAGATTTCGTTGCCAGTCATGTAGCCCGCTACCTCCCCAACGGGTGGGCCGCTCCCGCCGGAGAGCGGCCCACCAACTCCCTCACATGGACGACTAGTTGAACGACGCCTCGCGTCGCACTCTTGTTCCAGGAAGTGAGAAATTTGAGGGTAACTTGAGCTTTTAGCTACCCTGCGGTATCCAGGCAGAGCTTTCCGGTGTGCGCGCGAGCGGCCAGAGCGGCGTGGGCTGCGGATGCCTCGCTCATCGGATAGACCTGCCCGAGGACCGGGCGAAGTGATCCGGCGCGCACGGCGTCGAAAAGTGCGTTCATGCTGGTAGGCAGGGCCTTCAGGTCGCGGAACAGGGTCGGCAGCCAGAATCCGGAGACGGTGATCGACTGCTCCATTAGTACCTTGGTCGACACGTCTGTCGTCTGGCCCGATGCGTATCCGTAGACGGCCAGCCGCCCGTTGGGAGCGAGGGCGGCGACGATCGAGTGGAAGGTCGGTCCGCCGGTCATCTCAAGCGCGATCTGGACCGGGCCGCCGGCTGCTTGCTTGATGTCCTCGGTGAGGTTCTCGCTGGTGGAGTCGACGACTGCGTCGGCACCGAGGTCTTCTGCGAGTTGCCGCTTCTCCTTGGTGCTCGCCAACGCGATCACCTTCGCGCCGATGCCCTTGGCCAGTTGGACGGCTATGGACCCCAAGCCGCCCGCGGCGGCTGGAATCACCACGGTCTGGCCCTCCTGGACAGCGGCGACGGTGTGGAGCAGGTGGTAGGCCGAATTGCCTTGGAGGCACAGTGCGACTGCCTGCTCGTCGGACACGTCATCGGGTACTTCCCACGAGGTGCGGCGGTGGACGTGGGCCTGCTCCGCGTAGCCGCCGCCCTGGGTGAGACCAACGAAGCGCTTGCCATCCGCTGTCTCGCCGACGACTTCATTGCCGGGAATGTACGGCAGCGTCACGGGAGCGAGATAGCTGTTTCCCCGTACGTGCATGTCCGCGTAGTTCACCCCTGCGCGACTCACCTGCAAGAGATGATGGGCGCCGCGCGGCTCAAGATCGGGGACCTCGACCACCTGCAGCACTTCCGGACCACCGAACTGCTCCATGCTAATGGCGCGCACAATTCTCCCTGCGGTCGTGGATCTGGGTATGCCTTCGACCCCAGGCTATGCCACGGAGTTGACGGTTCTGCAGAGCGCTTGCAAACGCCCTCCGCTTCTCACTGGGTGAGAAATGAAACCCAATTCTCACCACATGAGATGCGTTCAAGACGCCCGTTTCTCACCACATGAGAAGCGGGCCGCCGTACGCGACTCTCTGTGTTTCGTCGTTGACGTAGGCATATTTGCAAGGGTAGGAATCAAGACGCGGGGAGGGCGATCGTCCGCATAGACCGGGACACCGCGCGCCGGATCGCTCGACGCTGCTGTGCCTGGGATCGTGTGCTGGGACGGGCAGTTGGTCCTCCAGAACGAGCAGGGTTTCGCCCCGCACAGGCAGGGAGAAGGAACGCGTGTACTTAACGGGGAATGAGCCGCAGGCACGCAATACACAGAAGGTGAAAATAGACCGCGGGGGCGATAGTGATGACGGTGCCGGGCGGGAGCCGGCGGGAAAATCGAAACGGCGTGCTGGACAGGGATCCGCAAGGCATGGAATCCCTGGACGGCACCCACGAATTCGCGGACCTTTCCGGGAATAACGAGGTCCGTCATGACGGGAAACAGGGAGACGGCCTCGTCCGCCGCGACGATGAGAGCGGGGGCGATGCTCCGAGCGGGGTGTGGCTCGCAGCCGAGGACGGGACCATCCTGTTCCACCCGATCTCCGCAGCTGCGGAGGGGGTTCGCCGCTGGCCGGAGCCGGATACCGACTCCGTGGAAGAAGCTGATGAGAAGACACTCGACGCAGCAAGCCGGCTGATGCCCCTGCTTCCGCGTGAACTGATCGCGGAATACCTCCAGTTGGGCCCACATCGCGGTGACGGCGGCGCCACATAGTTCGAAGACGGAGTGCGGGGCCGTTCCTTCGGGAACGGCCCAACTCCTATGCCTTACCGGCTTCCAGACGTCCAAGCTGCCCGATCATCGACAGAACGGCTTCCCTGCTCGATGGAAGCAATTCGAGGCACTGGCGCGCGATCTGAGAGACTCCCTCGTCCTGGAGTGCTTCGAGTACATCCACCTGGCCGAGGGCACGCGTGGCCGAAGTGATCTGCTCGTCGGTGAGCCCGGCAGCCGCTTCGAGAAGGCCAGCCGTGCGGGGGAGCGCGTCGAGCAGTGATGGGCTACGGGCGATGTTGCCCAGGGCCGCACGCTGTTCGGCCGTCAGGCGGGTCACCTGCAGCGCGACCTCCCGGACATCTGCATCACGCAGAATGTCGAGGGTCTGCAGCCGACCGAGAAGGTCCGTGACCGTCTCAGGGCTGGCATCCCCTTCCACATTCTCCAGCCGGATGTGCCGGACGCCCAGCCGGCGCAACTGCTCTAGGAGGGCCATCTGCGCCTGCGCGTCGTCCTCGAAGGCCACCTCGTCCTCGGCGAAGTAGGAGACGCGTCGGCCGAAGAACTTGGAGAAGGCCTTCAGGTGGTTCAGGCTCACATTCGTCCCTGGCTTGCCTGTTCCCAGCTCCCAGAGGTACGCGCTTGAGATCGCAACCCCGGTCTTCTCGGTGATCTCCTTCGCCAGCGCCTCCCAGGACGGCACCTTGCCGCCTTCGGGTGCACGTTCTTCGCGGAGTCGTGACAGCTTCTCCGCGAGCGTGCGTGGCGGCTTGTTGGTGCCGTCACCGACGGTTCCGGGCATCGTCGGTCCCTCCTCCTCTCCTGTGGGGCTTGATCATTATGCGGGAGATGCGCGAACCCTGTCGCGATCCACGCACGTGAATATCACTTCGCGGGCAGGTCACGTCAAGCGCTCTCGCAGTGCAGCTCTACGTCCGTAAATTGGTCTAGTCCGCTGGTGTTGACGTTGCTTCCTGTGAGCCTCTCACGTGGTGAGAAGTCGCAGGTCGACCTTGCCATTTTCTCTACAGGTGTTTATGTGAATCTAGCACATATCGGGCTATTGGGCTGCTCGCTTGGGGCGTGACGGAAGGGTGTGGGTTGCTGAGTGGTCCGGTCTCTCGGTACCGGATTCGTGCCACTCCCGCCACCTCTCATCTTCATGTGTTTATGAAAGGGGGTCGACCCGTCGCGGATTGGCAGTTATGGTCAAGGCCTGTCATCTACAGGTGTTTATGGGTGTGGGTGTCGGGGAGTCCGTATGCCCGCCACCAGGCGCGCGAGCGACGTTGAAGCACGCTCCGACGAGTCCTCGTCCACGAATGCCGCCCGAGCAGCAGTGAGGGGACCGCCTTGATTGTCCTGAACCGTCGCAGGATCGCGGCAGGGGTACTGGGCCTCGCGCTTGCCGGTGGGGGCTTGGCCGCTGCGCCGGCAGCGCAGGCGTACGACACGGCGACCATGAAGGTGTCGTGCAGCGCCGTGAAGTTCCACAAGAGCCCGAGCAAGACCAGCGTGGTCGTCGGCATCGGATACAAGGGCGACAAGGTCCGAGTCGACCAGTTCGCCTACAAGGTCAAGGAGAAGACCTGGTACTCGCGAGGGACCGTGACACGCCGATCGGACGGCAAGCGCGTGCGCGGTTACGCAATCTACTACTGCGTCAACCCCTACGAGGTCTCGCCGCCCCCGGCCTATCCGAAGCGTCCGTAGCCGATCGGCGGTGCCACCTGCTCAGACCGGGGCGGCCCGATGGACACCGTCGGCGGGGGCACGCACACCTGCGGCCCCGGTACCGCTGACCCGTCGGCCGCACAGACGATCACCGAAAAGCTGAAGATGTTGCGCTCCGTGGAGCCGCTTGGCTCTGTGCCCTTGCAGTACGACACTCGATCATCAGCGCCGAAGCAGCCGCCCAACGACTTCTCGATTGCCTTCCGCATT
>CBFHCJ010000506.1:0-5387 GCA_965654005.1 uncultured Streptomyces sp.
CGCCTCGTCGTACACCAGGTCGCCGGTCCCCGGCTCGTACGTGTTCATGCGCACCCCCGCTGGATCACGTCGGCGAGCCGCAGCGCGACGTCAGCGCGCACCCGGCCGAGAGTGATCAGGTTCAGTGAGGGCGACGCCGTATCCGCCCCCAAGGACGGCAGGACGAGCCCCGCCGCCGCCAGTGCCTCCCGCAGCACCTCAACCGCCTCCAGGGCATCCGTGGTGCCCGGCTCCTGTGTAGTGACCATGAACTCAGCGTTCTGGTGAGCCAGTTGAGAGGGATAGCGCCTATACCCGATTATTCTCGGGTAGGGACTATCTATAGCCTTTTATGTCCACGGGGGCCCGACGAACCTGTACCGTCCCCTCCCGAGCACGGTGATCATGAGGCCATCAGTATCCGGCGAAAGGAACCGATCATGGCGCGTCGCCTGCGCTTCAACGGCACCGGGAGCGGCGTGAACGGCTGCCCGGCCGTGCACGAAGACCTCGACACCGGCGAAGTGATCATTCACGGACCCGCCCTCACTGACCCTGACGACATTGCCCGCCTGCGGCACCTTGGCGAAGGTGAGGTGCCCATCGTCGTCCCCCGCGAACTGCTCGTCGACTTCGGCCCCAAGGAGGTCACACGCGTGCCGAACATCATCGGCCTGGATGAGTTCGACCGGCTGTTCACTCAGTTCAAGCACACGGCCTGGCGACTGGAGACCCGCCGCCGGTACGCCTCCGACGAGGTCACCGGCACCTACGCGCAGTTCCTCCGGGGCGAGCCCGTCGACTGGGAGGGCATGGATGCGGAGTGGTGCGCCGAGCGCCGCGAACAGACCGCCCTCGGCAAGCGGTTCGAGCGGGTACGCGTCGTCGACAACCCGCCCACTCCCGGGCAGCTCTACCTGCTCGACAACGCCCGCCGCAACAGCTTCGTCGGTGAGGGCATCCGGCAGCTCTGGCGGGCCGACGCCGAGCGCCTCCAGCTTCCCGAAGAGGACTTCTGGCTGTTCGACTCCCGGCTGGTGGCCCGGCTCAACTTCGACGATGCCGACGAGCTGACCGGCGTGGAGCTGATCACGGAGCCGGTGGAGGTCAACCGGTATGCCCAGGCGCGCGACGCCGCCACGCACTACGCCGTGCCGTATGAGGAGTTCGCGGCGAACCTGTCCGCGAAGTAGGGCAAGACCAGGGAGCGGGACCGGTGACCACCGACTACCAGCAGGCGCGCGAAGCGCTCGGGGTACGGCTGCGCGAGCTGCGGCTGTCAGCCCCGGACGGTCGGCTCACCGGTTCCGCACTCGCCCGGCGGCTCGGCTGGCCTCAGCCCAAGGTCTCCAAGCTGGAGAACGGGAAGCAGACCGCCACGCCCGACGACCTCCGCGCGTGGGTCGAGGGCACCCGGCAGCCTGACGCCTATGACGAACTACTCGCCCGGCTACGGGGGTTCGAGTCGCATATCCGTTCGTGGCGGCGGCAGCTCGCCTCGGGGCACAAGCCCGTCCAGGACACCCACCTGAGCGCACACGCCGATGCCTCCGTGTTCCGGGGCTGGGAGTCGTCCATGGTCTACGGCATCCTCCAGACCCCCGACTACGCCCGGTCGATCTTCACCCGGTACGCCGAACTCCATCAGTCGCCCCGGGACACCGAGGACGCCGTCCGCTCCCGCATGAAGCGCCAGGAAGCCCTGTACGACCCCGCC
The DNA here is from genome assembly GCA_965654005.1 of uncultured Streptomyces sp. Taxonomy (GTDB): domain Bacteria; phylum Actinomycetota; class Actinomycetes; order Streptomycetales; family Streptomycetaceae; genus Streptomyces. The sequence continues at coordinate 1,697 of CBFHCJ010000506.1, forward strand.
AAGCGCTTCCACCTGATCCTTTGGGAGGCCGCGCTGCGCGCCCTGGTGTGTCCGCCGTCGATCCTGGCCGCGCAGCTCGACCGGCTGTCCGGCGCCGTCGGCCTGGACACGGTCGAGCTGGGGATCATCCCGTTCAGCTCCTCGCTCAAGATCCCGCCCGCCACGGCCTTCTGGGTCTACGACGACAGCCGCGTGATCGTCGAGACCTGGCACAGCGAGCTGTGGGTTGAGGACGACGCCAGTGTGAACACCTACCTCCGCACGTGGAACACCCTGCGGGAGTCCGCCGTCTACGGCTCCGATGCTCACCGGGTCATCGCTGCCGCACGCCGGGACCTCAACGTCTGAGCACCCCTGCGGGGCGGCGCCGGTGGCAGGCGGCTCGCAGTGCGTCGGCGACCAGTTCGGTGCGCAGGTGGTCGGCGGTGGCCCAGCCGATCACCCGGCGGGAGGCGATGTCGATGACGGTGGCCAGGTAAAGCCAGCCCTCCTCGGTGGGGATGTAGGTGATGTCGCCGCACCAGCGGGCGTCCGTCGCAGTCGGGTCGGGCCGGAAGTCGCGCTGGACCAAGTCCGGGCGGGCGGCCGCGTGCGGGTCGGGGATCGTGGTGCGGTGTCGGCGTCTGCGGTGCTGGCCGGCGAGCCCGGCGGCCTGCATCAACCGGGCGATGCGTCTGCGGCCGCAGGCCGTCCCCTCACGCTTGAGGACGGCATGGATGCGCGGGGCGCCGTAGGCGCCCCGGGACCGGGCGTGGACGGCAGCGATCTGCTCGGTCAGCTCCGCGTCCTGCACGGCCCGGGGACCGGGTGTGCTGGTGCGGCGGGCGTAGAAGGCGGCACGGTCGATGAACGGGTGCACGCTCACCGGGTCTCCTTCGCGAAGAAAGCCGTGGCCCGCTTGAGGATCTCCACGTCCTCCCGCAGGCGACGGTTCTCCCGCCGCAGCTGGGCCAGTTCTTCACGTTCGCTGCTGGTCAGGCCGTCACGCTCGCCACTGTCGACCTCGGCCTGCCTGACCCAGTCGCGCACCGCGGTCTCGGTCAGGTCGAAGTCCTTGGCGACCTGACCGACCGAGCGGTCACCGCGTCGGCACAGCTCGACGATCTCGGCCTTGAACTCCGGCGTGAACGAGCGGCGAGGACGCGGCTTCTTCTTCCCCATGCTCTCCATGATCCGTCAAAGCGGATCAAGCCCAACTGGACCATGGACCGCCCCGGCGCCTCGGAGGCCTGGCGGGAGGTCGCCCCGTGCATGGGTCGGCCGTACTGCGCCCCCGAGGTGTGCGGGCCGCCGTGCCATCACCCGGCGTGCCCCGAGCACGCACCGGTTCAGATCGCCGAGCAGGTGCGCCTGAGCCCGACCCGGGTGCAGGAGATCCTGACCGAGGAGATCGGGGCCCGAGTCGGCCCGGCCGCCGAGGAGTACGTGACCCTGCGCGAAGCAGAGCTGTCGGCCCTCTGGAAGCGCACGTACACGATCATGGCGACGGCCGAGGACGCCGACACCCGGCTGAAGGCCGTGGACCGGCTGGTCCGCATCAACGAGTCCCGCCGCAAGCTGCGGGGCGCGGACGCCCCCGAGGCGCTGACGATCGCCCTGGACAAGCGGGCCGACGCCGAGGCGGCCGACGTCACGGTTGCGGTCATCGCCGCCGTGCAGGCCGTGGCCGCCGCGCTGCCCGACATGGACGGCACCTTCCGTCGCAAGCTCCAGCAGTACGCCCTGGAGATCGCGGGCCGGACGCTGGTGACCGAGTCGGGCGGCGACCCCAGCCCCGAGCCCGAGGCGCCACGGCCACAGCTCGCCCTGCCGCCGGGCCCGTCGGCGACCGATGAGCCGCCGCCCCGGCGCTGGCGCGAGCCTGACGGCGCGGACCGTGTGCTGCGCGAACTGGCGCAGTTCGAGGACGAGTTCAGAGACCTGGAGGACGACGATGAAGACTGACCGGCGCCGGGAGATCAAGCGGGACCCGACGTCGGCCGAGCCGGGGGAGGCGCAGCACCTGACGGCCGAGTACCGGCGGCTGTCCCGGCCCGCCCCGGCCGACCGGCCCGAGCGTGAGCGCACCCTGTCCGACAGCCTGCTGCCTGACGGCCTGTCCGAGGCTGACCGGGCCGCCGTGGAGACGTGGCCGCCGGAGCTGCGCGCCCGGCTGCTCGATCACGCCCTGACGCGGCAGATCCTGCCGTGGCGTGGCTGAACTGGGCTTCTGTGAATCGTGGGCGCTGCGGCCCGTTCGCCTGTCTTTCCCTGGCAGGTGGGCGGGCCGTGATCACGCCCGATTAGCGACTGTAAACCGGCCATCGCCCCAGGTCAGGGGTGTCTGTGAGGCATGGGCGGCCCGCAGTTCGCCGGCGGTGACCTCGCTCAGGCCCAGGTGCTTGACCTTGCCCTGGCGCACCAGCTCCGCCATGGCGCCGACGGTCTCCTCGATCGGCACGTTCACGTCCCGGCGGTGCATGTAGTAGAGGTCGATCACGTCGACGTCCAGCCGCTTCAGACTCGCCTCGACGCACTGCCGGATGTACGGCGGGTCGTTGCGGATGCTCCGCTTCATCGGGTCGTCCGGCGAGATCGAGATCGCGAACTTCGTGGCGATGACCACCTCCTCCCGGTGCGCCTTGAAGAAGGGCGACAGGAACTTCTCGTTCTCCCCCGCGCCGTACATGTCCGCCGTGTCGTAGAGCGTGACGCCCAGCTCCAGCGCCCGCTCCAGGGTGGCGCGCGACTCCCCGGCATCCGCGGTGCCGTACGCATAGCTCATGCCCATGCAGCCCAGGCCCTGTACGCCCACCTCGGGGCCGTCCTCGCCGAGCCGCACCGTCGCGATCCTGCTGTCCGTCATCAGTGCCTCTCCGACGCCAGGGCGCGCCCGGCGTCCGCGTAGAAATCGATCTTGCGGTTGAGTACCGCGAGCGTGTCCTGGAGCTCCGCGATCCGGGAGAGCACGTCCCGTCGGGTCGCCTCCAGGAGTTCGTAACGCTCGGCGTAGGTGTGGTCTCCGGCGCGCACGAGTTCGGCGTACCGCACCATGTCGGCGACGGGCATGCCGGTGAGCCGGAGCTTGCCGACGAGGTCGAGCCAGTCCAGGTCGGCGTTGCAGTAACGGCGCTGGCCGGTGTGCGAGCGGTCGACGTGGGGCATCAGCCCGATGCGCTCGTACCAGCGCAGGGTGTGCGCCGTCAGGCCGGTGAAGGCGACGACCTCGCTGATCGTGTAGCTGTCCTGCCCATCGGGGCGCGGGTGCCGCTCGGGCGGTACCCCGCAGATGTCGGTCCCGTTTTCGACCGCCTCGGCCAAGGTCTCGATCACCGTCATGGCCTCCACGCTAAGTCCTTGGAGTGCACTCCAAGCAAGCGGAATCCGGTGAAAAACGCGGAGACCCGGGTGGGCGGTCGTGACTGGCGTGCGCCGCATGAGCCGACGACGCTGTACGCGTCGCTGGGCTTCGTCCGCAAGCCGGACCCCTCGATGCGACTGCGGATCCGAAGCGCTTAGCCTCGTACGCATGTCGTTGCACAGCCTGGCGCTGATCGAGAACTGGCCCGTCCCCACCGCCGCGGCGGCCGTCGTGCGCGCGGACGGCACCGTGCTCGGTGCGCACGGTCCGGTCGGCCACCGTTTCCCGCTGGCCTCGGTCACCAAGCCCCTCGCCGCCTACGCGGTGCTCGTCGCGTACGAGGAGGGGGCG
>CBFHCJ010000507.1:0-5379 GCA_965654005.1 uncultured Streptomyces sp.
CGTGCCGTCACCGCCTCACACCGAACTCCTTGACCGAGTCAAGCAACGGCATTGACCCGCCCCCACACCCGAAGCCCACCACAGAACCTAACAAACCCCTACTAGCCGACTGCTAGAGATCGACCGACACTGCTAACGCGGACCCGGAACCTACACGTGGCCGTTAAACCCGTGTGCTTCATGTGGCGCGCATGGCGTACACTGGTTTCACCGACGCGGGGTGGAGCAGCTCGGTAGCTCGCTGGGCTCATAACCCAGAGGTCGCAGGTTCAAATCCTGTCCCCGCTACTGATGGCCGAGGGCCGGAGTCCGAAAGGGTTCCGGGCCCTCGGTTTTTGTTTTTTCCGCCCCATCGTTCCGTCGCCCCATTGCGCTGCCCTGTTCCGTCTCCGCTGCCCTGTTCCGTCGCGTCCGTGCGAGCCCCGCGTACGCCGGTCGGCCCTCGATCCCGGCGCGCCGGGCGGACTCGTGCTGCCCGAGCCGCCTCGGGCTTGACCGTACGCAGGTCCGAGCGCGCCGACCGTATGCCGCCCTTGGTGAACGTCCTTATGTCGGCCCGTGGTGGCTGTCCGTGTGTCAGCCCGTGGTGACCGTCCTTGACAGTCGTCACGGCAGGTGATCACATGACGCCCCTCCGCCGAACAACTGACATTCTGTCAATATTCAGATGTTCCTGAGGCAGGGTCAACTCGTCCCGATTTCCCCCGTTCACGGCATGAAAGTCCAGGTGGCAGCGTCGATGAGCTGAGCCGTAGAGCTTGGAATCAAGCCCCCGGGTCTATTAACGTTCGATAACGCAGCACGGTTGTCCCAGCCGTCACAAGAGGCGGCTCCGTGCGCATGTGCCGAATCCCGCAAGGGAACCGGGGAACCACCACCTTGGGGTGAATCGGGCGAATGCCGTCGTGGAAGCACGGCGGGTATACGCGCGTAGGAGACCTTCCTCTCCGAACCCGTCAGCTAACCCGGTAGGCGAGACGGAAGGAAAGGAGTGCGCCCCCGTGGCGTCCAACCCGCCTGCCCAGACGACCTCGTTCATCCCGAACGGCAGTCAGTCGTTCGGCTTCGCGCCCCCCATCGACGAAAGCCCTTGGGAGGAGTGGAACCCCACCGAGGAGTCCCTCCGCCCCGTCCGCGGCCGACACCGCGTCAGCAAGCAGCGCGGGGGTGGACTCACGCGCAGCTCCACCGTTCTGGGCGTCGGCATGGCCGCCGCGGCGCCCGGCAAGCCGCCGGTGTCCATATCCCTGCCGGACCTGTCCTCGGTCGAGAACTCGGCCAAGGCGTTGATCGGTGAGGACACGCCCGCCCCCAAGGGTTCCGCCGGCGCGCTCAGCAGCGCGGGCGTCACCACCGCCGACGCCGCCGCGGGCAACACCGACGCGGGCGAGGCGCTGCGGGCCCGGATCATCCAGCAGGCCGAGTCCCAGCAGGACCAGATCGACAAGGCGGCTGCGCAGGCGGCGGAGGCCGCCGCTGCCAAGAAGGCCGCCGCCGCCGCGGCCGATGCACAGGACGACGCGAAGGCCAAGGCCGCCGCCGCGAAGAAGGCGGCGGAGGAGGAGGCCAAGAAGAAGGCCGAGGCGGCGCGGCTGGCCGAGCTCGCCAAGCAGTACACGCTGCCGACCTCCTCGTACACCCTGACCTCGCGCTTCGGTGACGCGGGCGCCATGTGGTCCTCCGGCTACCACACCGGTCTCGACTTCGCCGCGCCCACCGGCACGCTCATCAAGGCGATCCACAGCGGCACCATCACCGAGGCGGGCTGGGCCGGCGCGTACGGCTACCGCACGGTCCTCACCCTCGACGACGGCACCGAGCTGTGGTTCTGCCACCAGTCGTCGATCAGCGTCAAGGTGGGCCAGAAGGTGTCCACGGGCGACGTCATCGGCCGCGTGGGCGCGACCGGCAACGTGACCGGGCCGCACCTGCACCTGGAGGTCCACCCGAACGGCGGCAGCGCGATCGACCCGATGGCCTGGCTGCAGGGCAAGGGCCTCAACCCCTGACGTCCACAGTCTCCTGACCTCCACCGCCCTCTGAGCACCGGCGGTCCCGACGACAACCCCCGACGTCAGGACCGCCGATTCAGGTGTTCATGGGTCGGCAACCGACGACGTTCATGGGCCGGAATCCGGCGACGTTCGCGGGCCGGAATCCGGTGATCCGCTTGTTTACAGGAACTTTGCGGGCGTTCCGGAAGACGCCGGTCCGACGCGGGCGTTGGCGTTGAGCATGACTTCTCTTCGCAAGCTCGGCTCCTCCGACCTCGAGGTCTTCCCGCTCTCCCTCGGTGGCAACGTCCTCGGCTGGACCGCCGACGAGGCCCAGTCCTTCGCCGTGCTCGACGCGTACCTGGCGGCGGGCGGCAACTTCGTCGACACGGCCGACTCGTACTCGGCGTGGGCACCGGGAAACAAGGGCGGCGAGTCCGAGAGCATCATCGGCAAGTGGGTCAAGGCCCGCGGCAACCGCTCCGACGTGCTCATCGCGACCAAGGTCAGCCAGCACCCCGACTACCAGGGTCTGACCGCCGCCAACATAAAGGCCGCGGCCGACGCGTCCCTGCGCCGCCTAGGAACCGACTACATCGACCTCTACTACACGCACTTCGACAAGCCGGAGGTGCCGGTCGAGGAGATCATCGGCGCGCTCGACGAACTGGTGAAGGCGGGCAAGGTGCGCGCCATCGGTGCCTCCAACATCTCCCCCGAGCGCCTCCAGGAGTCCCTCGACTTCTCCGACCGAGAGGACCTGGCGCGGTACGCGGCGGTGCAGCCGCACTACAACCTTGTCTCGCGCGACACCTACGAGGGTGCGCTGCAGGACGTCGCCTCCCGCGCCGGCCTGGCGGCGGTGCCGTACTTCTCCCTCGCGTCGGGATTCCTGACGGGCAAGTACCGGCCGGGCACGACCGTGGACTCGGCGCGGGCCGCGGGTGCGGGCAAGCACCTGGAGACCGAGCGCGGACGGCGTGTCCTGGCGGCCCTCGACGAGGTCGCGCAGGCACGGAGTGCGCAGCCCGCGACGGTGGCCCTGGCGTGGCTGGCCGACCAGCCGACGGTCGCGGCCCCGATCGCCTCGGCCCGCACGGTGGAACAGCTGCCGGCGCAGCTGGCGGTGGGGGACCTGACGCTGACGGACGAGGAGCACAAGCGCCTCACCGAGGCGTCTGCGTATCAGAGTTCCTCGCCACTGCGCCGCTGATCGCGCGCACCCCTAGGTGCGATACGGGTTGTACACGGGATCCGGCACCGCCGACCCGTAGGGCACCGTCTGCCCGTAGGGCACCGCCGACCCGTAGGGCACCGTCTGCCCGTACGGCGGCGGTGCCCCGTACACCGGCGTATACCCGTACACCGGCCGAACCCGCACAGCCACCTGAGCCGCGTGCGCCAGCGACGGCCGTGCCACTTCCCGACGCGCCCACAGCGCGGAGAGCAACTCCCCTTCCCGTACGACGAAATCGGCGTCCGCCCGCCCCCGCCGCCCCCGGTGGCGCAGGAACGCCAGTGACGTCGCGTACGCCTCGTACTGCGCGACCGAGCGCGCCGCCGCCTTCCCGAAGTGGCGTCCCGCGTACTCCCGGGCGAGCCGCCGCGCCCGCATGGAGCCGAGGACGAACGGCTCGATGGGACCCAGCCACCCCGCGACCGCGTACGCCGGCAGCTCCTCCCGCACGGTCCGTAGCTCCCGCTGCCGCGTCCAGATGACCAACCAGGTCAGCAGCCCGAACGCGGGCACCATGAAGGACCCGTACACCGCGAAGAACCCGAACTCGCCGAACGTCGAAGACCCGTTCCACAGGGCGTGCATACCCATCGCGAGCAGCAGCCCGCCCAGCGGCACCAGCACCCGGCGCACGTGCTGGCGCTCCGCCGAGAGCGCGGCGATGCCGAAGCCGATGCCGGTGAACACGGTGAACAGCGGGTGCGCGAAGGGCGACATCACCACGCGCACGAAGAAGGTCGCGGCCGTCACGGACGCCAGCCCGCGCCCGCCGCTGAGCTGGTCCGTGCCGAAGGCCGTACCCAGGTAGAGGATGTTCTCGGTGAAGGCGAAGCCGGTCGCGGTGATCCCGGCTATCACCACCCCGTCGACGATCCCGGTGAAGTCCCGTCTGCGGAAGAGGAAGACCAGCAGCACGGCCGCTGCCTTCGCGGACTCCTCCACGATGGGTGCTATGAGGGTCGCGCCGAGCGTGTCGGCGCTGTTCGGATCGGCGGTAGAGGTCGCTATCCACCGGGTCGCGAGGCTGTTCGCGACGATCGCTATGAGCGCGGCCGCGCACGCGCCCCACGCGAAGGCGAAGAGCAGGTTCCGCCAGGGCCCGGGCTCGACGCGGTCCAGCCAGCGGAACGCGGCGATGAGCAGCGGCACGGGCAGCACCGCGAGGCCGAGCCCGACCAGGAAGCCCTCGGTGCCGGTCTGCTGCCGTACGAGGGCGAGGATGACGAGGCCGGAGAGCGCGAGGAGCGTGATCAGCGCGCCGTAGCGAACCCATCGCCTCTGCCACCAGTGCGCGTGCTTGAGTGTGCCCCCTCCTTCGTTGCCGTCGGGGTGCGTCGGATACGGGGGGAAGGTGGCCACGGCATCGAACCCTAACGAGGGAGGGGCGCCGCCCGCGACAGTGCCCGTGGGGCCCGCGGGGCGCTCAGTCGTCGGCGGAGGGCTCGTCTCGGTGCGGTACGCGCCGGAAGAGCAGGTCGTTCACGACATGACCCTTGTCCAGTCCCTGGCCCTCGAAACGGGTGAGCGGCCGGAAGTCGGGACGTGGCGCGTAACCGCCGTCCGGCTGTGTGTTCTCGAACTCCGGGTGCGCGGTGAGCACCTCGAGCATCTGCTCGGCGTACGGCTCCCAGTCCGTCGCGCAGTGCACCAGCGCGCCCGGCCTGAGCCGGGTGGCGGCGAGGGTGAGGAACTCGGGCTGGATGAGCCGACGCTTGTGGTGACGCTTCTTGGGCCAGGGGTCGGGGAAGTAGACGCGCAGCCCGTTGAGGGAGTCAGGGGCGAGCATCTCGCGGAGCAGGATGATCGCGTCGCCGTTCCCCACACGGACGTTGGCCAGTCCGTCCCGGTCGGCGAGATTGAGCAGGTTCCCCTGGCCGGGGGTGTGCACGTCGACGGCGAGGACGTTGGTGCCGGGGTCTTCCGCGGCCATCCGCGCGGTGGCCTCGCCCATGCCGAAGCCGATCTCCAGCACGACGGGGTTGGCGTTCCCGAACAACTCGGTGAGATCGACGACCCGCTGCCCGTCGATGTCCAGCCCCCATGTGGGCCACAGCCGCTGCAGAGCGTCCGCCTGCCCGGTTGTCACCCGGCTGCGCCGCGGCTGAAAACTCCGGATCCGCCGCTCGAAGTGCGACCCGGCCGGATCGG
>CBFHCJ010000508.1:0-5379 GCA_965654005.1 uncultured Streptomyces sp.
GCGACCGCCCTGCCGGTGACCGCCGATACCACGGCGCACGGGGCCTTGATGCGGATCCACTCCGTCGCCCGCCGCGCCGGCCTCTACCGGGACGCCATGGCGCAGGCCGGCGTGGCGGTGCACTTCCCCTTCCTCGACCGAAACGTCATCGAGGCCGCCCTGGCCACCCGGCCCGAGGAACGCACCGACCCATGGGCGCCCAAGCCGCTCCTCGTCGCCGCCGTCGCCCCGCTCGCCCCGGCCGGACTGCTAACGCGGCGGGACAAAGGCCACTACAACGCCGAGATCCACGACGGCCTCGCCACTCACCGCGGCGAACTGGCCGCACTCTTCGACGGCTCCGCACTCGCCAAGGCCGGGCTCATCGACGACCACGCGGTCCGCGCCGCACTCGACCAGGCCGTCACGTCCCGTACGCCACTGGCGTTCTTCACCGAGACCGTCGCCCTGGAGCTGTGGCTCCGCGGAATCCGATAGCCCTGCCCACACCGACCAGAAGGGAACGCTGATGCTCCAGCTCCGCAACGGCGTCCAACGGGTCACCACCTCCGGATCGGCGCTGCTGTTCGACACCCGCAGCGGCAGCTACTTCACCCTCAACGCCACCGCCGCCACCGTGCTCGACGTGCTCGCCGAGACCGGCGACGCCGACAGCGCCGCCGCCCGCCTCGCCACCACGTACGGCATCGACGCCGACCGGGCGGCCGCGGACGTCACCGCGCTGACCACCCGGATGACCGAACTGCGGCTCGTGGAGCAGCGGTGAGCACCGTCACCGCGCTGCCCGCCCCCATCGCCCTCACCCCCGGCGAACACCAGCGCGGGCGCGTCGCCATCGCCGCCGCCCGCCTGCTCATTGCAGCCCTCGGCAAACGCCCGGCACGCCTGCACCAGGCCCTCACCGTCTTCGCCCGTTCTGCGGCACCCGCCCCGTACGAAGCGGCCGAGCACGCCCGCAACGTGGTGACCACCCTCAGCCCGCGCTGCGGCAGCGGCTACGGCTGCCTGCCCCGCTCGATCGCCACCGTCCTGCTGTGCCGCCAGCACGGCACCTGGCCGACCTGGAAGTCCGGCGTGCGCTTCCCGCCCCTGGCCTCGCACGCCTGGATCGAGGCCGACGGCCGACCGGTCGCCGAAGACGAAGCCGTCATCGCCACTTTCACCCCCACCCTTACCGTCGCTCCCGGAGAATCAACGCCATGACGCCCACCCTCGCCCCCGACCTGCAGCAGCGGATGACCGCTTACGCCGCCGACCTGCGCAAGCGCGGCGCCATCCGCACCGACACGGTCGAGCGTGCCTTCGCCACCGTGCCCCGGCACCTGTTCATCCCGGGCGGCTTCTGGCGTGCCGGCCGCTTCATCCCCGTCACCGACCAGGTCGGCGACGAGCTGCTGGAGGAGATCTACGCGGACAAGGCGCTGATGACCCACGTCCCCAAGGACGAGGACGCTGCCGGACGCTACAGCTCCACCTCCCAGCCCCGCGTGATCGCCGCCATGCTCGAAGCCCTCCAACTCAGCTCCGAGCTGAGGGTGCTGGAGGTCGGCGCGGGCACCGGCTACAACGCCGCCCTGACCGCCGCGATCACCGGGGCCGAGGTCGTCACCATCGACGTCTCTGACGTCATCGTCACCGAAGCCCAGCACGGGGCCGAGCGCGCCGGTGCCACCACGGTCACCGCGCTGACCGCCGACGGCTACCTCGGCCACCCCGAGCGCGGCCCGTACGACCGGATTGTGGTCACCTGCGGCATCACCGGTATCTCCCCGCACTGGCTCGACCAGCTCACCGACGCCGGCCTCATCGTCGCCCCGCTCGCCCACGGCGGCTTCCATCCCACCCTCGCCATCACCCGCGACGGCCGAAGGCTCCTCGGCCGCGGCGTGATGTCCAGCGACTTCATGAACGCCGCCGGCCCGCTGTACGCCTGGCCCGACGGCCAGACCCCAGCCCTCACCGAACCACTGCCCACCCAGCCCCTCACTACCCGCAAGTGCATCGGCCCCGTCCTCACCCCCGAGCGGTACTACGACCTGTGGTTCCACCTCGGCACCCGCTCCGGCCGCACCACCCGCGCCTACGTCGACGGCCTCGACCCGGCCCTCGGCATGGCCTGCCTCCACGACCCCGACCGCGGCACCGCCTGGATCCAGCACACCGGCGACAGCCACTTCGTCGGCGACCCCGCCATCGCCGACGAACTCACCGCCCATGTCCAGGCGTGGGCCGACCTCGGCCAGCCCGCCATTGCCGACCACCATGCCCTCCTTGAATCCACCGACGCGGGCCAGCCCGTGTTCCGCCCCGTCGAATGGCACGTCAACACCGATCAACCAGCGGGTCAGTGAGCTGCGCTACATGCTCGGCACCACGACAGCCTCGCCGACGCTGGGTTCGGCACCGAGTGGCCCGCGTACTCACCGGCCCTTTACGCCATGAGTTGCGGACTGCGTGTCATCGTCCAGCTCGGCCTGCGTCAGGTACGAATCCAGGGTGGGGAACTCCTGGTCAAGCCCTTCGGCACGAGCGAAGGCGCCAAGGCTGGGGTATTGGACGGCTTCCAGGAATCAGCGTGGTCGGCGGCATCCGCCGTAGGTTTTCGGCCTCTGAGCACAGGAGGGCCGGAAGGTGGGCCAGCCTCGTGGCTGCGGCGGCCGCTGTGCACGGCCTCCTGCGGCCGGGGTGCCGGATGGGTTTGGTCCCGCACGGCAGCCGTTCGGGACGCAGAGTTGGTCGGACAGCGGCCGGCACCGGTCCGCCGCGCGCTCGACTTCCTCACCGGAGCCCTCGAGGAGCACCGCCAGCCACCCGGTTCTAACCACGTACGACGCCCCGGCGCCGCTGATCGTTGGAACACCGTGGGACACCAGCCCACGTGGGGCAACTGGGAGAAGAACCCGCCCCTTCGACAACCGCCCCACCTAGGACAACTGGAATAGGACAACTGGAACAAGAAGTAGCCGCTCGGTGTCGCCGCCTCCTCCGGGGGTGGCAGCACTAGGCGACCGCGTCACCGCATTGAAAGGCTGTTGATGGACACCCGTACGATCCGCCGGACGACCGTCACCCTCCCCGCCCTGAACGAGCCGGGCCTCTACCTCTCCAACGTCACCTCGCTCGAGGGCGTACGCGGCCGGCTTGCGGAGTTTCACTACGCCGACGCGGATCTGCGCGACCTTGACCTGGCCGACACTCACCTGCTCGACGGCCGGATCACCGGCCTGAAGGCCCAACGCACCCGCCTGGAGAAGCTCCGCGTCGACTCGGTGGAGTTCGTCGGCTGTGACTTGGCGTCCCTGCAGTGGACCGACAGCAAGATCTCACGGGTTGTCTTCCGCGACTGCAGGTTCATGGGCGCCACCCTCGAAGACGTCACGCTCGACAACGTGCTGTTCGAGAACTGCAAGCTCGACTACAGCACTCTGGTCCACGTCCGGGCCACCGGGCCCGTGATCTTCTCCAAGTGCTCACTGCACGAGACCACCTTCGCCGCCACTGACTTGGGCGCGGCCGTGATGGACGACTGTGATCTACGGCTGACCGAGTTTGACGGCGGGAAGTACCGCGGCCTGGACCTGCGGGGCAACACCCTCTCCCAGCTCCGCGGCCTCTCCTCGCTCAAGCAGATCGTCATCGACCAGGCCCAGACGCTCCAGCTGGCCGAGGCGCTCGCCGCCGAGCTCGACATCACCTTCGGTGAAGACCTCGACGACAAGTAGCCCCGCTCCTGCTCCAGGGAGGCATCGCCATGGGCCCGCGGGGCCGCCCTCACGGCGGACGAAGACGAGCAGCACCAGGCCGACGACTCGGTGCCGGACAGCGTCCGCGTCGAGTCCAACTCGGCGAGATCACGCTCGGGCAGCAGCCGTGCCAGCGTGTACGCCAGCCGCAGGAAGACGATGTCGTCGTCAACACCGATAGCCCTGACGCCGGTCGTGCTCGCGGAGCACCCGTCTGCGGTTCTCAGCGGGACGCCCGACCGTAACCCTGCCCGACCTCGATGCCGATGAACAGCGGCAGTTCACCACCGCCCGCATCAAGCTCGACTCCGCCTACCAGCAGACCCTTCAAGGAGGGACCGCGTGCTGAGCGCCACCCGAATCCACGCCGACAAGGCGACCGTCACGGTCGTCAGCGATACCAAGGACATCACCAACTGGGCCCTGCGCTACTTTGGCGGCTGGTGGAACGCCACCGCCTTGGATGCCCCCGCCGCGCCCAGCGGCAGCATCGCCGAAGGCGGCGCCCTGCTCCTGGCCGACGTCGACAGCAACCGCCTGGCCGACATCGAGACCCTGGTCGGCGACTACGACCACGACGAAGTCGACTACGCGAACGCCCGCACCCTGGTCGCCCGGCACGAGGACGGCGCGATCTATGCCATCCAGCCCGCCGAACGCCTCGCCTACCACTACGACCCGGCTGCCAGCCGGCTCGTCATCGTCGGCGCCCGAGCGGAGCCGGTCGCCGTCGCCGCCTCCCGCCTTGCCCGCGAACTCATCCGCGGCCAGCTGCTGCGCGCCGGGTTCCACATCCTGCACGCCTCCTGCGTCGTCCGCGACAGCCGCGCGCTCCTCACCTTCGGGCCCAAGGGCGCCGGCAAGACCACCACGGCCCTCCTCCTCGCCCGCGAGGGATACGACCTCCTCACCAACGACCGCGTGTTCGTCCGTCCCGAGGGCGAGGGCCTGCGGATCCTGCCCTGGCCGTCCGCCGCAGCGGTCGGCTTCGGCCTGCTGGAATCCACCGGCCTGTACGAGGCGCTGCGCGCCCACGTCCTGGACGGCGAGCAGATGCACCCGACCCAGGACCAGCGGGTCACCGACGCGCTGCACGCCGGCAGCACGAAGCCGATCTGGAACGCCAAGGGCAAGGAACTCAAGCCGCAGTTCTTCCCCGACCAGCTCTCCTCGATCCTCGGCATGACGCTCGCCCCTCAGGCCCGCGCCACCGCGCTGCTCTTCCCCCACGTCGAGAAGGACGCCGAGCCCCAACTCGTCCCGGCGCCGCGCGCCCTGGGGGAAGAGGACTTCTTCACGAGCAAGACCGAGGACCGCTACCCGGACATCTTCCGCCTCGCGCCCGACAAGGCGGCCCCTGCAACCGACCTCGCCGACCGGCTCGCCCTGCTGCCGCGCCGCGCCCTGGTCCTGAACCACGACAGCCGTGCCTGTGCCGAGCTGCTCGCCAAGACCGCCGAGGGCCTCCTTTCCGAGTAGGAGCGCCGCAGAATTGGCCGACCTCCTTCCTTCGAAGGGGCGGCCGGTCCACCGTGGAACACAACCGAAGGGAACGGCCCGTGACGATCGCACCCGTAGCCCCGACAACAACACCCCTTTTCCCCAGCTTCCTTGAGCTGGAGATCACCCGCCGCTG
>CBFHCJ010000509.1:0-5376 GCA_965654005.1 uncultured Streptomyces sp.
AGGGAGATGTCGTGAGCAACGAAAGCCTGGCCAACCTGCTCAAGGAAGAGCGCAGGTTCGCGCCCCCCGCCGAGCTGGCCGCGAACGCCAACGTCACGGCAGAGGCGTACGAACAGGCCAAGGCTGACAGGCTCGGCTTCTGGGCCGAGCAGGCCCGTCGGCTGACCTGGGCCGTGGAACCGACCGAGACTCTGGACTGGGCGAACCCGCCCTTCGCCAAGTGGTTCAAGGACGGCAAGCTCAACGTCGCGTACAACTGCGTCGACCGGCACGTCGAGGCGGGCCTCGGCGACCGTGTCGCCATCCACTTCGAGGGGGAGCCCGGCGACAGCCGCGCCATCACCTACGCCGAGCTGAAGGACGAGGTCTCCAAGGCCGCAGGCGCCCTGCTGGAGCTGGGAGTTCAGAAGGGCGACCGGGTCGCCGTCTATATGCCTATGATCCCCGAGACCGCGATCGCGATGCTGGCCTGCGCCCGCATCGGCGCCGCGCACTCCGTCGTCTTCGGCGGCTTCTCGGCGGACGCGCTCGCCACCCGCATCAAGGACGCCGACGCCAAGGTCGTCATCACCTCCGACGGCGGCTACCGGCGCGGCAAGCCGTCCGCGCTCAAGCCCGCCGTCGACGACGCGATCAAGCGTGTGGACAACGTCGAGCACGTGCTCGTCGTACGGCGCACGGGCCAGGAGGTGGCCTGGACCGAGGGCCGCGACGTGTGGTGGGACGAGATCGTCGAGCGCCAGTCCGCCGAGCACACGCCGGAGGCGTTCGACGCCGAGCACCCGCTGTTCATCCTCTACACATCCGGTACGACGGGTAAGCCGAAGGGCATCCTACACACCTCCGGCGGCTACCTCACGCAGGCGGCGTACACCCACCACGCCGTCTTCGACCTCAAGCCTGAGACCGACATCTACTGGTGCACGGCCGATGTCGGTTGGGTCACCGGCCACTCGTACATCGTGTACGGGCCGCTGGCCAACGGCGCGACCCAGGTCATGTACGAGGGCACCCCGGACACCCCGCACCAGGGCCGGTTCTGGGAGATCGTGCAGAAGTACGGCGTCACGATCCTCTACACCGCTCCCACCGCGATCCGTACGTTCATGAAGTGGGGCGACGACATCCCCGCCAAGTTCGACCTGAGCAGCCTGCGCGTCCTCGGTTCCGTCGGCGAGCCGATCAACCCCGAGGCGTGGATCTGGTACCGCAAGCACATCGGCGCCGACCTGACGCCGATCGTGGACACCTGGTGGCAGACCGAGACCGGCGCGATGATGATCTCGCCGCTGCCCGGCATCACCGAGACCAAGCCGGGCTCCGCCCAGCGCCCACTCCCGGGCATCTCCGCGACCGTCGTCGACGACGAGGCGAACGAGGTGCCGAACGGCGGCGGCGGTTACCTCGTCCTCACCGAGCCGTGGCCCTCCATGCTGCGCACGATCTGGGGCGACGATCAGCGGTTCCTCGACACCTACTGGTCGCGCTTCGAGGGCAAGTACTTCGCCGGTGACGGCGCGAAGAAGGACGAGGACGGCGACATCTGGCTGCTGGGCCGGGTAGACGACGTGATGCTGGTGTCCGGGCACAACATCTCGACGACCGAGGTGGAGTCGGCGCTCGTCTCGCATCCGTCGGTGGCCGAGGCGGCGGTCGTCGGCGCGGCGGACGAGACGACCGGACAGGCGATCGTCGCGTTCGTCATCCTGCGCGGTACGGCGTCCGAGGACGAGAACCTGGTGGCCGAGTTGCGCGACCACGTGGGCGCGACGCTCGGCCCGATCGCCAAGCCGAAGCGCATCCTGCCAGTGGCGGAGCTGCCGAAGACGCGGTCCGGGAAGATCATGCGACGACTGCTGCGGGACGTCGCGGAGAACCGGCAGCTCGGTGACGTCACGACGCTGACGGACTCGACGGTCATGGACCTGATCCAGGCGAAGCTGCCGGCGGCACCGAGCGAAGACTGAGGTTCCGCCCGCTGAAACAACTGGAAAAAGCTGGAAACCTGGGGACAAGGGGCGCCCGGCCTGGAAACCGCCGCAACGCCGGGCACCCCTTCTTCCGCTGCGCGATTCTTCGCTGCCCAAGCCGGATCGTGCTGCCCAAGCCGGATCGTGTTGCCCAAGCCGGATCGTGTTGCCCAAGCCGGATCGCAAAGCTCCGGTAAGATGGTCAGCTCAAGGTGTGCCGGGAAGTCTGGTCGGCAAGCCGTCCGTGAGGTCTCGTGACGGCCGTCAGTCGTCGTACCGACCCGGAGGTGCCCCGCCGTGGCCGCGCCCCACACCCGTAACCGCACGTTCCTCGGACGTCTCTCCCTGCCCGAGCGAGCCTTCATCGCGGATGCGCTGCGCACCGAGACCGTCGGCGGTGTACTGCTTCTCCTCGCCGCGATCACCGCACTGGTCTGGGCGAACATACCCGCGCTGCACAGCAGCTACGAGAGCGTCAGCCACCACCACCTAGGACCCGCCGCCCTGGGCCTCGATCTCTCCGTGCAGCACTGGGCCGCCGACGGCCTCCTCACGGTCTTCTTCTTCGTCGCCGGGATCGAACTCAAGCGCGAGCTGGTCGCGGGCGATCTACGGGATCCGCGCGCCGCCGTGCTCCCCGTCGTCGCCGCGCTGTGCGGAATGGCCGTTCCCGCCGTCGTCTACGTCCTCACCAACGCGACCGGCGACGGCTCCTTCGCCGGGTGGGCGGTCCCCACGGCCACCGACATCGCCTTCGCGCTCGCCGTCCTCGCGGTCATCGGCACGGCCCTGCCGTCCGCCCTGCGTGCCTTCCTGCTCACCCTCGCCGTCGTCGACGATCTGTTCGCGATCCTGATCATCGCGATCTTCTTCACAGCCGATCTGAACTTCGTGGCACTCGGCGTCGCCGTCGCCGGCCTCGCCGTGTTCTGGGTGCTGCTGCGCAAGGGCGTACGCGGCTGGTACGTGTACGTCCCGCTCGCGCTGGTCATCTGGGGGCTGATGTACAACAGCGGTGTCCACGCCACCATCGCCGGTGTGGCCATGGGGCTGATGCTGCGCTGCCATCGGCACGAGGTCGCCGGGCCAGGTGGGCGGGAGATGGAGGCGCACTCTCCCGGGGAGCACATCGAACATCTCGTACGACCCCTGTCGGCCGGTCTCGCGGTGCCGCTGTTCGCCCTGTTCAGCGCGGGCGTCGTGGTCTCGGGCGGGACGCTCGGGGACGTGTTCACCAAGCCGCAGACGCTCGGCGTCGTACTCGGCCTCGTCGTCGGCAAGGCGATCGGCATCTTCGGCGGTACATGGCTGACGGTCCGCTTCACCCGGGCCTCGCTCAGCGACGAGCTGGCCTGGCCCGACGTGTTCGCCGTCGCCACCCTGGCCGGCATCGGCTTCACCGTCTCACTACTCATCGGTGAACTCGCGTTCGAAGGTGACGCCGCCCTCACCGACGAGGTGAAGGCGGCCGTGCTCGCCGGGTCGCTGATCGCGGCCGTATGCGCGACCGCGCTGCTGAAGATACGCAACGCCAAGTACCGGGCCCTGTGCGCGGAGGAGGAGCGCGACGACGACCTCGACGGCATTCCGGACGTCTATGAGCAGGACCACCCTGCGTACCACCTGCACATGGCCGAGGTCCACGAGCGCAAGGCCGCCGAGCACCGCAGGCTCGCCGCACTGAAGTCCACCGGAGACGAGAACGGCACGCTTGGCCGAAGTGCCGGGCGGGGCAGGCGAGGAGAACGACCGTCCGGCATGATCTGACACATCCACAAAACTCCGCAGCCCGCGGAGCACGTACGCAGAGAGCAGGGAGACCGCGATGAGCGCACCCGACGGCAGCCCGGTCGGCGCCGAACGCAGCATCGGCCAGCTGTTCGCCTCGGCGACGACCGAATTGTCCGCGCTGGTGCACGACGAGATCGCGCTGGCAAAGGCCCAGCTCAAGCGGGACGTCAAGCGCGGTGCGACGAGCGGCGGCGCGTTCTCGGCCGCGGGCGCCGTACTGCTGTTCTCCCTGCCGATGCTGAACTTCGCTCTGGCGTACGGGATCCGGACCTGGAGCGGCTGGAACATGGCCGTCTGCTTCCTGTTGTCCTTCGCCGCCAATGTGCTGGTCGCCGGACTGCTCGCGCTCATCGGCGTCGCTTTCGCGAAGAAGGCCAAGAAGAGCAAGGGCCCGCAGAAGGTCGCCGCGTCGATGAAGGAGACCGCGAGCGTCCTGCAGAACGCCAAACCGCACCCCCGTCAGCCCCACCCGACCGACGCCACGGTCGAGGCTGTGGCACGCTCGTCCTCATGACGGACCCGGCCACCCCTTCGGCACAGCCCACCTCGGTCGTACGGCTCGACGTGCCCGGCGGGAAAGAGGTGACGCATCGGGACGTAGCGGCCAACGGTGCGCGCTTCCACATCGCGGAACTCGGCGACGGTCCCCTCGTGCTGCTGCTGCACGGTTTCCCGCAGTTCTGGTGGACCTGGCGGCACCAACTGGTGGCGCTCGCCGACGCGGGTTTCCGGGCCGTGGCGATGGACCTGCGCGGGGTCGGCGGCAGCGACCGCACGCCGCGCGGTTACGACCCCGCGAACCTCGCACTCGACATCACCGGGGTCGTACGGTCCCTGGGCGAGCCCGACGCCGCGCTCGTCGGCCATGACCTGGGCGGATACCTCGCCTGGACGGCGGCCGTCATGCGCCCCAAGCTCGTACGGCGGCTCGCGGTCGCCTCGATGCCACATCCGCGCCGCTGGCGCTCGGCGATGCTGGGCGACGTCAAGCAGACCGCCGCGGGCTCCTACATCTGGGGGTTCCAGCGGCCCTGGATCCCCGAGCGCCGACTCACCGCCGATGACGCCGCCCTGGTCGGCAGGCTGATCCGGGACTGGTCGGGGCCGCGGCTGCCGGACGACGAGGCCGTGGAGACGTACCGACGCGCCATGTGCATTCCGTCGACGGCGCACTGCTCGATCGAGCCATACCGCTGGATGGTCCGCTCCCTGGGCCGGCCGGACGGCATCCAGTTCAACCGGCGCATGAGGCGGCCCGTACAGGTCCCGACGCTGCATCTGCACGGCTCGCTGGACCCCGTGATGCGGACGAGGAGTGCGGCAGGATCGGGCGAGTACGTAGAGGCGCCCTACCGCTGGCGGCTGTTCGACGGTCTTGGGCACTTCCCGCACGAGGAGGACCCGGTGGCGTTCTCCTCCGAGCTGATCAACTGGCTCAAGGACCCCGAGCCGGACCGCTGAGGCGCGGCCGACCGCGGGAATCGGCCGGTCGTCCGGAAGGCTTCGAACTCCCTCCGTGACCGCTCGGGTGCGCCCCGACATCGCGAGGGGAACGACTGTTCTACGAATGGCCACATGCCCGCCGCATAGGCCAATTGGGCGGCCCGAGGGCGGT
>CBFHCJ010000510.1:0-5365 GCA_965654005.1 uncultured Streptomyces sp.
GATGACCCCGTCGTCCTGGCCGGGAACCGGCTCGCACAGTTCCGGGTGCCACTTGTGGACCACCTCGACACCGGGTTCGACGAGGTCGAGTCCGTCGAAGAAGCGGGCGAACTCGTCACGGGAGCGGAGTGCCAGCGTGACTCCGACCGCCTTGAGCTTCTCGGTCGCCGCCGCCGACTCCTCCGGTGTGAAGTCCGCGGTGGCGTGGGTCATCATCAGACAGCTGCCGGAAGGCAGTTCGGACAGCAGTCGGTCGACCAGTTCATGCGCGCCGTCCGCGTCGGAGATGAAGTGCAGCAGCGCGACAAGGGAGAGCGCCACGGGTCGGTCGAAGTCCAGTATCTGCTTGGCCCGCTGGATGATGGTGGCCGGGTCACGCACGTCCACCTGTAGGTAACTCGGTCACCCCCTCGGGCGCGCTGCGCAGCAGGGCCGCCGCGTGGGCCGGCACGATCGGATCGTTGTCGCAGTAGACGACGCGCGTGCCGGGCGCGATCCGCTGGGCGATCCGGTGGAGGTTCGGCTCGGTCGGGATGCCCGTGCCGATGTCGAGGAACTGCCGCACGCCGTTCTGGGCCAGCCAGCGCGTGGCGCGGTGCATGAACGCACGGTTGATCCGTGCCATCACCGGCACCCTCGGATCGAGGGCGAGCATCTGCCGGCCCATCTCCTCGTCGACGGGACAGTTGTCCTTCCCCCCGAGGTACCAGTCGTACATGCGCGCGGGGTGCGGCTTGCTGGTGTCGATGACGACGGCGTCCCCTGCGGGGTCCTGCCCGGTCATGAGGAACTCCGTAAGTCTCTGGGACAGTTAGTGATCAACTGAATGCCAATTTAGTGGTGTGGATCAATGAAGCGAATCGATCAACAAGCCGGTCACGAGAGCAGGAAGTCCGCCTCCCCCGCCTTGGCTCCCTCGATGAACGCGGTCATCTCGTCGGAGGTGTAGATCAGCGCGGGCCCGTCCGGGTCGGTGGACTGGCGGACGGCGATGCGGCCGTCGGCGAGTTTCATCGCCTCCAGGCAGTTGCCGCCGTTGCCCCCGCTCCACGGCTTGCTCCAGCCCTCGCTGCCCAGTTCGCCGGCGGGCATGCCGTTGTAGACGCGTTTGCGCGCCATGATGTGATCCATTCACAGCTCCTCGCGGAGATCCTCGAGGATCTCCTTCGTGCGTTGTGCCGTAGCGGCCTGGGCCGCCATGCGGTCCATGACCTCGAGGTGGGTCGCCACCTCGGTGCGCGCGTCCAGGTAGACGGCGCCGGTCAGGTACTCGCTGTAGACCATGTCCGGCAGTTCTGACATGGCAAATCGGAACAGTGCGAAGGGCCCGTACGTGCCCGGGTGCGGGCCCGAGGAGAACTCGATTACCTGCAGCGTCACATGGGGCAGGTTCGTGACCTCCAGCAGCCGGTCGACCTGGGCGCGCATGACCTGCGGGCCGACGACCGGGCGGCGCAGCGCGGTCTCGTCCATCACGGCCCAGATGCGGGGCGCGTTCTCTCGCGTCAACAGCTCCTGGCGCTGCATGCGCAACGCCACGTGGCCCTCGATGTCCTCGGGTCTGGTCTGCCCGACGGCGCCCGACTTCAGGACGCCTCGGGCGTATTCCTCGGTCTGCATGATGCCGGGCACGAAGTGGGGTTCGTACTGGCGGATGACCGCGGCAGCCCCCTCCAGGCTGACGTACATCGAGAACCAGCCCGGCAGGATGTCATGGAACCGCTGCCACCAGCCCGGTTTGTTGGCCTCCTCGGCCAGTTGGACGAAGGCCTCGGCCTCCTCCTCGCCGACCCCGTAGAACTTCAGCAGCAGCTGGAGGTACGGGATCTTGAGGGCGACCTCGGCCGTCTCCATACGGCGGACGGTGGCGGGCGCGACGTGCAGGATGCGCGCGGCCTCCTCCCGCTTGAGACCCGCGCGTTCGCGCAGGTCCAGCAGCCGTCGCCCGAGGACGACCTGACCGACCGTCGGCGCGGACCGCGGCTCGCTCACCTCGCACCTCCTCCTGTTCTCCCGGGTGTTGACCGCTCGGACGGCTCACCCGAAGGCCTTCCGCGCCGTTCCACGCCCGCGCTCGAATTCAAGCCGCTCGCACCGCTCGCACCGCTCGCACCGCTCGCACCGCTCGCACCGCTCGGACCGCTCGGACCGCTCGGACCGCTCGGACGCTCGGACCGCTCGGCTCGCTTGAATCCCTGGATCCGCTCCGGTCCGCGCACGCCCCACGCGAGGGAGTGGCCGCGGGAGTCCGGGCTTCAGATCCCAACCGGATCCCAACTGAAGTCGCTCGGCGTGCTGTTGCGAGCAGTGTGCCACGCCCGTTCTCTAAGCCACACTGCACTCTGCAATTTTCAGAGTGACTCTTGCCAAGTGTTCGCGCCGGGGCGATAGTGGCAAGCGTGATTCCGCCCGCGCCCTTAAAAACAGACGCCGCCGCAGACCGTTTCGGCCCCGGTGGCGCCCCAGGGCTGCGGCCCGTCGCGGCCGTCAAGCGGCGGTTCCGCTTCGAGTTGGCCGCTCACCCGGGCTCCGTGGCCCGGGCCCGGCAGCTGACACGTGCCCGGCTGTCCGGCTGGGGGGTGTGCGACGACACGTGCGACACGGCCGCCCTGGTCGTCTCCGAGTTGGTCACCAATGCGATCGTGCACACCGCCGGGGAGCAGGTCGTCTGCGAACTGCACGACGAGAACGACGTGGTGCGCATAGCCGTACGCGACGAGGGATGCGCTCCCGACCAGCCGCACCCCGTTCCGCAGCGCCCCGAGGAGGAGCACGGGAGGGGACTGCTTCTCGTCGCGGCCCTGTGCCGGGCCTGGGGAGCCCAGGAGGCGGGGGCCGGGCTGCTGGTCTGGGCCGAGCTGGCACGGGTGTCCGAGCGGGCCACGTCCGGCGAGGGACCCCGCCCCACGCAGCCGTCCCGGGATCTGTCGTGTTCCGGCGACAGGTTCCGGGCCACCCCGGACACGGCGGCGCCGTCCGACCTCGGTTGGAGCGCCAGAAAGCCGCCGTCGGATGGCGAGGCATGCTCCGACCTGGGATGGGGTGCGAAGAAGAGGCCCCCGGCCGACCGCCGGGGTTCCGGGGCGCAGGCGTCCCGGGGAAAGGGAACCGCATGGGCATGAGGGGTGCGCGGGCCGCAGGACCCCGGGCCGGGCAGCTGCTGACCCTGGATTCGCTGGTCTGCGTCGCACGGGCGCGGCGCACGTCCGAGGCGGTGTCCAGGAGGCTTTCCCTGCCCGAGGGCATGTCGGTTCCGCTCGGCTGCGACGCGGTGACCGTGCCCGCGCACCAAGGACCGCTGCTGCTGCCCCGCTTGCCGCGGGTGGGCTGTGTGTACGCCAACCGGTCCGACTGGTGGTGGATCGTGCCGTCCGACTCCGATGTCGCGCTGGACTGGCCGGCACCCGCGCGCTACACCACGGGAGCGCTCGTCCCGGACATGCCGGACGCTCCCCGGCTGATTCACCGGCCGGACGACAACGTGCCCTACACCCCGCCGATCCCGCTGTATCTTGCGCTGTGCCGGGTCACGGGCACGACACCGGCGTGGTCGCGTCCGATCAGCGCGTGAGCGTACGACCGCCGGTGTGACGCAGGCACGCCGGCGCCGAAGGTCCCCACCGGGAGGCCGGCTGAGCTGGACGGATCGTCACTCGGCGGTATCGGCCCCCGGCACGACCACAAGGAACGCGTCCGCCGCGAGGTCCATCACGACCTCCGCGGGCTGCCCCTCCCGGCGGCGCGCCTGGGCGAACTCCTCCGCCGGCCACGAGCCGCGCGGCCCGCCGGCGGGAAAGCGCTCCAGCACCGTTCGCCCGTTCACCCTGTACCTCCTTGCAACGCCGTGTTCCGGCGGGCCGATCCCGTTCGGCTCATCAAGTTAAACGTCTATCTCCGGGTGAACGGCTCGTGAGGTGACGGGACTGAGACGGACTCGACACGCGGTCACCGCCGAGTTGTGAAAAAGCTCTCAGGACGGCCCGGTTTGTTCCGGTTCGGTGATCAGACGTCGTATCGCTGGATCCGCTTGCCGTGGCCGCGGTCGACGAGCGCGGGCAGCCGCAACTCGATGGGCCACACATGTCTCGGACCATGCACCGGCGTGGGTGCGCGTGGGGTAGCCAGTTCCTACGCCGCAAGAGGCAGACAGGGTGTCTCCGTGACACCGAGTCCGGCGTACGCGCGCCTCTCAGCGAGTTCGTCGAGGAGTTCGGTGAGCCGTTCGCGGTGGCAGGGCGTGAGCAGGCCGGTGTCGTCGAGGTGCACGGCGCACGCGGTGGTCGTGTCGACCAGCCGTTCGAGCGTGGCGGCGACCTCGTCCGTGCCCTCGGCGTGCCGGGCGAGGGCGGGGAGCTCGGCGGCGGCGAAGTCGACCGCGAGGCAGGCCTCGGCGAGCGCGCGGTAGGCCTCGCGGCGCAGCACCCAGCGCCCGGCCCGGTCGTCCTCGTGGGTCAGTACGTGCGCCAGGTAGACATGCGCCGCGTCCAGCGCCCGGGCCAGCCGTGCCCGTACGGTGCCGCCGCGCTGCCCCGGCGCCGGCAGATGCCCGACGAGGAGCACGATCCCGCAGGCCAGCAAGGTCTCCCCGATCCGGCTCCAGGAGGCCTGCGGTTCCCCACCGACCATGACGAGGGCGAGGACGAGGACGGTGACGACGGCTGTCTGCGCGGCGAAATGGCGGGTGGCGACGGGGATGAGCGCCCCGCACAGCGCGACGATCGCGATCAGCCCGGCGGGCCGGGGCACCGCGGCGGCCAGGGCTGCGAAGACGACGGCGCCCAGCACCGTCCCGGCAGCCCGGCACAGCACACGGGAGACGAGCGGGCCGAGGTCGGGCTTGACGAGGAAGACCGTGGTGGCGGGCAGCCAGTACCAGTGCGCGTGGGGCCCGTACCACTGGGCGTGGCGCAGGGCCTGGGCGACGGCCGCGCCGCCCCCGAAGGACAGGGCGACGCGAAGTCCGTACTCCCGGCCACCGGTGCCGAGGGCCGTGCGAAGGACGGACGTGGCGGTACGGCGCCGGGCGTGCACGTCTCGTCCGTCGCCGCCCCGGTCGAAGGTGTCGGCGGCGTGCAGGAGCGCGTCGTCGAGGGCGCGCAGCGCGGGTGCGTTCCGGGTGGGGGCGGGCAGCGGCCCGGTGTGCGTGCCCGCACGTACGGCGGCGGCGAGCCGGCGCGGCCCCTCAGCGGCCCGCGCGGGCACCACATCCCCGGCCCAGGCGAGCGCGGTGGCGGCCTCGGCCAGCGGCAGGGCGGCGGAGTACCGGGCGTGCAGGCGCCGCTCGGCGGAGGAGGTCGCGTACCGGCGCAGCCGGGGTCCGGCGAGGGCGTCCTGCGCGTGGTCGAGGGCGGCGGTGAGGGCGGCT
>CBFHCJ010000511.1:0-5357 GCA_965654005.1 uncultured Streptomyces sp.
TGGTGGCCTGGTCGGCCGGGCCGGAGATGATCAGCGGCGTACGGGCCTCGTCGACCAGGATGGAGTCGACCTCGTCGACGATCGCGAAATTGTGACCGCGCTGGACCAGTTCGTCCTTCGCCCACGCCATGTTGTCGCGCAGGTAGTCGAAGCCGAACTCGTTGTTCGTGCCGTAGGTGATGTCGCACGCGTACTGCTCGCGGCGCTGGGCCGGAGTCATGTTGGCGAGGATGCAGCCGACGCTCAGGCCGAGGAACTTATGGACACGGCCCATCATCTCGGAGTCGCGCTCGGCCAGGTAGTCGTTGACCGTGACGATGTGGACGCCGTCTCCGGACAGGGCGTTCAGATACGCGGGCAGGGTGCCGACGAGCGTCTTGCCCTCACCGGTCTTCATCTCGGCCACATAGCCGAGGTGGAGCGCGGCGCCGCCCATCATCTGCACGTCGTAGTGCCGCTGGCCGAGAGCACGCTTGGCGGCCTCGCGCACGGTGGCGAAGGCCTCGGGGAGCAGGTCGTCGAGGCTCTCGCCGTCGGTGTACCGCTGCTTGTACTCATCGGTGAGGGCCCGCAGCTCGGCGTCGGAGAGGTCGATGAAGTCCTCTTCGATGGAGTTGACCTGGTCCGCGATGCGGTGCAGCTTACGCAGGATCTTTCCTTCGCCTGCACGCATGATCTTCGAGAGGACGGACACGGGGGTTTGTCTCCTTGCCGGTCGGGCCTGGGACGGTCGGTTACTTATGACAGCTTGAGCAACGGCCATCGTAAGCGAGGACCCCACCGCGCCGGGAGGTCTGCTGTTGACAGCCACAAGGACAACGGATGGCCGTGGCGGAAGGTGCCGCGTCCTGCCCCCTAAAAGTAATGCGGGTATCACCCGCCGATGAACGACAAATGATCCGGGACGTCGGCGTGGCGGGGCCCGGGTGAATGTGACGGTGGACTGTCAGAAAATAGCCGTGGCGATGAGGCCGGTGCCCGAGCAGAATCGGGCGATGGACCCCGTCAGCCTGACCACCGAACGCCTCCTGCTGCGCACCGTGGGCCCGCAGGACACCGACGCGGTGTACGAAGCCGCCCAGGACCCCGACATCCAGCGCTGGACCACGATCCCCTCGCCGTACCTGCGTGAGCACGCGGAGGCGTTCGTCGGGCAGGCGGTGCCGGACGGCTGGGCGTACGCCTCCATGTTCACGTTCGGCGTCTTCCTCCCGTCCGGAGAGCTGGTCGGCATGCTCGGCCTGGCCATGCGCTCGCTGGGCGTCGCCGAGGTGGGCTTCTGGGCGGCGAGGGAACACCGGGGCAACGGCTACGTCACGGAGGCGACGCTCGCCGCATCGCGCTGGGCCTTCACCCAGCTGTCGGTCAACCGGGTGGAATGGCGCGCGGAGGTGGGCAACGCGGGCTCCCGGGCGGTCGCGGAACGCGCGGGCTTCACCATCGAGGGTGTCCTGCGCTCCGCGATCAACCACATGGGTGTACTCCGGGACTGCTGGGTGGGCTCGCTCCTGCCGTCGGACCTGGGCCTGCCGTCGACGGCACCGTACCTGCCGGCACCTGCGCGGCGGTCCTAGAGCCCGGGCCTCCTATGGCCGAAAGCGCAGCTCACTCCGCGTTGTCAGTGCCCCGCCCTACGGTGTGACCATGCCGAGTCTCCCGCGTCCTGTCACCGAACTGACCGCCGACGAAGCCCGCCGTATCGCCCTGCGGGCACAGGGTTTCCTCGGCGCCCCCGACCGCAGAGCCGGCGTCCGCGGTGTCCTCCGCCACCTCGGCGCCGTCCAGCTCGACACCATCTCGGTCCTCGCTCGCTCCCACGAACTCATCCCGTATGCCCGGCTGGGCGCCATAGGCCGCAAGAAGATCGACTCGGCGTACTGGACGCCCTCGTCGGGTGGCACGACCCCGCCAGGTCCCCACGCCTTCGAGTACTGGTCCCACGCCGCCTGCCTCCTCCCCGTCGAGGAATGGCGCCACTTCGCCTTCCGCCGCCGCGCCTACCGCTCCCGCCCGCACTGGAACCACGACCTCCCAGACGGCGTGTACGGCCAGGTCATCAAGCAGCTGCGCACCGAAGGCCCCCTGACAGCCACGGAGTTGGGCGGCGCGAAGAAGACCAGTGACTGGTGGGACTGGTCCGGCACGAAGGTCGCGGTGGAGCGGGCGCTGATGTACGGCGAGGTGGTGTGCGTCGAGCGCCGCGGCTGGAAGCGCGTCTACGACCTCGCCGAGCGGGCCGTCCCCGAGGCGCTGCTCAACGACGAACCGGACGACGCCGAGTGCCTGCGCCGTCTGGTCCGCCTCGCCGGCCAGTCCCTCGGCGTGGGCACGCGCGCGGACATCGCGGACTACCACCGGCTCAGGGGCGAGCAGGTCGACGCGGTGATCGCGGACTCGGGCCTGGTCCCGGTGACGGTCGAGGGCTGGGGCAAGCCCGCCTGGGCGGACCCGGCGGCCCTTCAGACGCCGCCGCGAGGCCGTCACCGTACGACGCTCCTGTCCCCCTTCGACTCCCTGATCTGGGAGCGGGCGCGCACGGAACGGATCTTCGGCTTCACGCACCGCCTCGAGGCCTATGTTCCCAAGCAGAAGCGGGTGTACGGCTACTTCGCGATGCCCGTGCTCGCCGGGGGCCGACTGGTCGGCCGTGTGGACCCGGCGCGCGAGGGCGGCACGCTGGTCGCCAAGCAGGTCACCCTGGACGGCCCCAGGTCGGTCCCGGCGGTGGCCCAGGCCCTGCTGGAGGCGGCGTCCTGGGTGGACTGCACGAACGTACGCGTGGAGCGGGTGGACGCCCCGGCCCTGCGCGAGCCCCTCGCCCGTGAGCTGGCCCGGGGCCTGAACTGACCCCGGCCCCATTCCGCATCAGCTGTACCCACCAGGTGTTCCGTCCCGCTAACGGATCTCGAGGATCTTCTCCCGCATCGCGTAGACCACGGCCTCCATCCTGGAGTGCAGTTGCAGCTTCTCCAGGATGTTGCGCACGTGGTTCTTCACGGTGTTCTCGGAGATGAACAGCTCCTTGGCGATGTCCCGGTTGTTCATCCCGGTGGCGACGAGTTTGAGGACCTCCAGCTCCCGGTCGGTGAGCCGGGGCGCCGGAACCAGCCGGCGCTCGTCCGTCCGCTGGATCATCGACTTGAACTCGGTGAGGAGCTTGGACGCCATGGAGGGGCTGATCTGCGACTGCCCGTCGGCGACCGCGCGGATGGCGGTGGCCACCTCATCCGTGGAGATCTCCTTGAGGAGGTAGCCGGTCGCACCCGCCTTGATCGCGTCGTAGAGATCCGCCTCTTCATCGCTGATCGTCAGCATGATGATCTTCGCACTGGGTGCCACCTCCTTGATGGAGGTGCACGCCTCGATCCCGCCCCGCTTGGGCATCCGCACGTCCATCAGCACGATGTCGGGCAGCAGATCGGCCGCCTTGTCGACCGCCTCCGCGCCGTCCCCCGCCTCGCCGACGACCTCGATGTCCTCCTCGGCCGCGAGCACGATCTCCAGACCGCGGCGGAAGAGGGCATGGTCGTCCACGACGAGGACGCGGATGGGCTCCTTGCGTGGGGAGCCCGCCTCCGGGCCCATGCCGGCGGCGCCGTCGTCGGCATCCTCGTCACGCATCGGTCCGAAGCTGTGCGCCATCGTTCCTCCCCCTGAAGGCTGCCGGCCTGTTGGTCCTGTGCCATCGCCAACCCAAGGCAACGGCCCACCGGTTGGGCCGTTGCGGTCATGATTTCATGCCCGGACGACAGTCAGGTGACAGAGCGCGGTGTGAAGTGGTCGCACACCGGTGCCCCTGGGGGCGCGCGGGCTCCACAGGGGCACCGGTCCAGCCATCATCCGGCGTGTCAGCCGCTCAGCCGCCGAGTGCTCCGCCCGCGCCGGCCGACTGCGCCTGAGCCACCATCTGGTCCGTGCTGAGGTGGATGACGCCGTAATCGTACGCGTGCCGCCGGTAGACGACGCTCGGCTGCTTGGTCTCGGAGTCGACGAACAGATAGAAGTCGTGCCCGACCAACTCCATCTCGTAGAGCGCCTGGTCGAGCGTCATCGGGGACGCGACGTGGGTCTTCTCGCGGACGACGAGCGGGCCTTCGCCCTTCACCTCGAGCGATCCGATCTTCTTGGTCGGCACGCCGTCCGGCTCTTCCTCCGATACGACGCCGCCCGTGCCGTTGAGCGTCGCGGCACCCGGAACATGGTCGGGCACCTCGGCTGCCGTGAGCCTGCGGACCCCGCGTCGGGTGTGCCGCTTGTCGTGCTCCTTACGCAGCCGCGCCTCGAGCTTCTCCGCCGCCAGGTCGAGTGCCGCGTACGGATCGTTGGCCGCTGCCTCCGCCCGGATCACCGGACCGCGGGAGCGGAGGGTGATCTCCACTCGGTCGGAACGGTCGGCCTGTCGGGGGTTGGGCTCCTTGGACACCTCGACATCGAGGCTGATCACCTTGGCATCGAGCTTCTGGATCTTGTCCAGCTTCAGCTTCTCGGCCACGTGCTTCCGGAACCGCTCGGGCACCTCGGTCTTGCGGCCCTTGACGACGATGTCCACGCAGAACTCCGTTCCCGGATCGCTCCGCATCCCTGGCGGAGCATCTCCCTTGTGCACCAGGCTCCGGCGAGTACCGGAACCACGGACTCGGTGACTTCCACCTCCTCCTCCCCCGTGGGGGAGATGTCCACCCCACCACTGCGGGTGATTGCAGAAAACCCGCAGCACGGCATTCGGATAAGCGGGGGATGGCCTGCGCCTTTCCCTCACAACCGAACATATCTCGCCCAGCCGGATGTCGTCACCCTCTACTGCCGCGTACCTCCGTTCAAGCGAATTGGCCTGCTCATCACCTGCAACGATGTAAGTTCTCAGTCAGTTCCGGTTCGTTTCGAAAGCATCCGGTGATGCGGCGACCACCGCCGCGCAGATTCGGTCTCCGACGCCGTTCCCGACAGCCATCCCGTGCGGCGGCCGGGTCCGGCAAGCCGCTGCCGTCGTCTCCCCTGTTCTCCGTGTTCTCCGTTCCCCCGTCGCTTCCCCTGCCGCACGCGCACAGACCTCCGTGTCCGCCGTCCGCGTGTCCCAGAGCGCCGCCCGTACCGCGCGGGCCCCCTCCGCCAGCGAGGCGCCCGTCGTCATCAGGTCGTCGACGAGGACGACCCGCCCGCCCATCAGCAGCAGGGCGCCCCCTCGGGCCACCTCCAGCGCGCCCGAGAGATTCGCCAGCCGCTGCCGCGAGTTGAGGCCCGACTGGTCGGCCACGGCCCGCCGCTGCCGCAGTACTGCCGCCACCCGGGCGGCCGTCCCGGTCCGGCGCAGCTCTCCCGCGGCCGCGAGCGCGATTCGCCGCGCGGGATCGTGCCCC
>CBFHCJ010000512.1:0-5356 GCA_965654005.1 uncultured Streptomyces sp.
GACGACGAGCCGGGCAACCGCCGCGGCCGGCGGGGCCGCGGCGGCAAGAGCGGCAAGACCGACAAGGGCAGGAAGCGCCGTAGCGGATGCGCATGCCTGGTGGTCGTGCTGGTTTTCGGCGGCGGCATCGGCGGAGTCGGGTATTACGGGTACCAGTTCTATCAAAATCGTTTCGGCGCGGCGCCCGACTATGTGGGCGAGGGCAACGGCGAACAGATCACGGTCACCATTCCGAAGGGATCTTTGGGTTCCGCCATCGGGCAGGTGCTGAAACAGGCGGGTGTCGTCAAAAGCGTCGACGCGTTCGTGGCGGCGCAGAACCAGAACCCCAACGGAAAGTCCATCCAGGCCGGCACGTACACGCTGAACAAGCAGATGTCCGCGGCCGCCGCAGTGGAATTGATGCTCAGCCCGAAGAGCAAGAACAACCTGGTCATCGCCGAGGGACTGCGCAATACCAAGATCTATGCGGCGATCGACGCGCGTCTGCAGCTCAAGGCGGGCACCACCCAGGACATCGCCAAGAAGGAGTGGAAGACGTTCGGTCTTCCCGATTGGGCCAATAGCAGCAAGTACATCAAGGACCCGCTGGAAGGTTTCCTTTACCCGTCCAGTTATCCGGTCGCCAAGGGCATGAAGCCCGAGGACGTCCTCAAGCAGATGGTCGACATGGCCAAGGAGAAGTACGCCGAATACGGCATCCAGGCCAAGGCCAAGAGCCTCAACCTGCAGAATCCACTGCAGGTCCTGACAGTCGCGAGCCTTGTTCAGGCCGAGGGCAAGTACAAGCACGACTTCGGGAAGGTCGCGACGGTGGTCTACAACCGGCTCAAGCCGGACAACATGGAGACCGCAGGTCGGCTCGAGTTCGACTCGACGGTGAACTACCTGCGCGGCGAGTCCACGCTCTCCACCGGTTCGGTCGACGCCCTGCGGCAGATCAACGACCCGTACAACACGTACAACATCAGGGGCCTTCCGCCGGGACCCATCGACAATCCCGGGGAAGTTGCGATCAAGGCCGCCCTCAACCCGGCCAAGGGCAACTGGTACTACTTTGTCTCGATCGGCAACGAGACGCTCTTCTCGGAGACCAACGGAGAGCAGAACGCCAACCGCGACAAATACCTCCAAGAGCAGAAGAAGAGTCAATGACGGGCACCACCAGCAAGCGTCGAGCCGCCGTCCTCGGCTCCCCGATCGCGCACTCCCTCTCCCCGGTGCTGCACCGCGCCGCATACGAGGAGCTGGGGCTCAAGGACTGGTCGTACGACCGGTTCGAGGTCGACGAGCCGGCGCTGCCCGGGTTCGTCGAGAACCTCGGACCCGAGTGGGCCGGGCTGTCGCTGACCATGCCGCTCAAGCGGGCCGTCATCCCGCTGCTGGACTCCATCAGCGACACGGCGGCCTCGGTGGAGGCCGTGAACACCGTCGTATTCACCGAGGACGGGCGGCGCATCGGCGACAACACCGACATCCCCGGGATGGTCGCGGCGCTGCGCGAGCGGGGCATCGAACAGGTCGACTCCGCGGCGATCCTCGGCGCCGGCGCCACCGCGTCCTCCGCGCTGGCCGCGCTGGCCAGGATCTGCACCGGCGAGGTCGTCGCCTACGTCCGCAGCGAGGCCCGGGCCGCCGAGATGCGGCAGTGGGGCCGGCGGCTCGACGTCGACGTCCGTACCGCGGACTGGTCGGAGGCCGACCGGGCGCTGCGCGCACCGCTGGTCATCGCCACCACCCCAGCCGGGACGACGGACGCGCTGGCCGCCGCCGTCCCCGAGCGCCCCGCGACCCTGTTCGACGTGCTGTACGAACCCTGGCCCACCACTCTCGCGGCACGCTGGTCCGGGTACGGCGGCGCGGTCGTCGGCGGCCTCGACCTGCTGGTGCACCAGGCGGTGCTCCAGGTCGAGCAGATGACCGGGCGGTCCCCGGTGCCGGTGGAGGCCATGCGAAAAGCCGTGGAGCACGCGCTCGCAGCCCGATAGGGGCCCTGCACCGGTCCTGCGGCATTCGGGCCGAGGCGACCGCTCACTTCCTCCGGACCCTCACGGTCGAACGCAGGCGCGACGGCCGCGAGCAGGGCAGCCCGGTTCGCATGCGATCCGACAGCCTCAGGCCCGACAGCTTCACGACCGGGCCCCGGTCTGAGCACTCGGGCGCCCGGCGCACGTCCGCTTTGTGGACCGGCGGTCGGTCCGGGCCCCGGACGTGGGAGGATCGGAGGTGGCGGGCCAGGGCCGCGCACCCGGTCGCGCCGTCGCCGTACGCGAGGACGCGCGTACGTAC
This sequence comes from uncultured Streptomyces sp., assembly GCA_965654005.1. Taxonomy (GTDB): domain Bacteria; phylum Actinomycetota; class Actinomycetes; order Streptomycetales; family Streptomycetaceae; genus Streptomyces. Next base: position 2,290 of record CBFHCJ010000512.1, read on the forward strand.
GGCAGTACCAGGGCGCGAGTACTGAGGAGCACCGTTGAGCAGGTTGCGCTGGCTGACCGCAGGGGAGTCCCACGGTCCCGCACTTGTCGCGACGCTGGAGGGCCTTCCCGCCGGCGTGCCGATCACCACGGAGATGGTGGCGGACCACCTGGCACGGCGGCGGCTGGGCTATGGGCGCGGTGCGCGGATGAAGTTCGAGCGGGACGAGGTCACCTTCCTGGGCGGTGTCCGGCACGGTCTCAGCCTCGGCTCCCCGGTGGCGATCATGGTGGGCAACACCGAGTGGCCCAAGTGGGAACAGGTGATGGCGGCCGATCCGGTTGACCCGGAGGTGCTGGCGGGCCTGGCTCGCAACGCGCCGCTGACCCGTCCGCGGCCCGGGCACGCGGATCTCGCCGGTATGCAGAAGTACGGGTTCGACGAGGCGCGGCCGATCCTGGAGCGCGCGTCGGCCCGGGAGACCGCGGCGCGCGTGGCGCTCGGTGCGGTGGCACGGTCGTACCTGAAGGAGACCGCGGGCATCGAGATCGTCTCGCACGTGGTCGAGTTGGCGGCGGCGAAGGCGCCGTACGGCGTCTACCCGACCCCCGCGGACGTGGAGAAGCTCGACGCCGACCCGGTGCGCTGCCTGGACGCGGACGCGTCGAAGGCGATGGTCGCGGAGATCGATCAGGCGCACAAGGACGGTGACACCCTCGGTGGTGTGGTCGAGATCCTCGCCTACGACGTTCCGGTCGGCCTCGGCTCGCATGTGCACTGGGACCGTCGGCTCGACTCGCGGCTCGCGGCCGCGCTCATGGGCATCCAGGCGATCAAGGGCGTCGAGGTCGGCGACGGCTTCGAGCGGGCGCGGGTGCCTGGCTCGAAGGCGCACGACGAGATCCTCACCACCCCCGACGGCATCAAGCGTGCCACCCACCGTTCCGGCGGCACCGAGGGCGGTCTGACCACCGGTGAGCTGCTGAGGGTACGGGCCGCGATGAAGCCGATCGCCACGGTGCCGCGGGCCCTGCAGACCGTGGACGTCGCCACCGGCGAGGCGGCGCAGGCGCACCACCAGCGCTCCGACGTGTGCGCGGTCCCGGCCGCCGGGATCGTCGCGGAGGCCATGGTGGCCCTCGTCCTCGCGGACGCGGTGGCGGAGAAGTTCGGCGGCGACAGCGTGGCCGAGACCCGCCGCAACGTCCGCTCCTACCTCGAGAACCTGGCGATCCGGTGACCGCGCCGCTGGTCGTCCTCGTCGGCCCGATGGGTGTCGGGAAATCGACCGTGGGCCTCCTGCTCGCGGAGCGGCTGGGCGTTGGCTACCGGGACACGGACGAGGACATCGTGGCCGAGCAGGGCCGCTCCATCGCCGACATCTTCGTCGACGAGGGCGAGCCTGCCTTCCGCGCGTTCGAGAGGCAGGCGGTGCACAAGGCGCTCGCCGAGCACGGGGGTGTTCTCGCTCTGGGCGGTGGCGCGATCCTCGACGAGGACACACGCGCGCTGCTCGCCGGTCAGCGCGTCGTCTACCTGTCGATGGACGTCGAGGAGGCGGTCAAGCGCACCGGTCTGAACGCGGCCCGCCCGCTGCTCGCGGTCAACCCGCGCCGCCAGTGGCGCGAGCTGATGGAGGCTCGCCGTCACCTCTACGAGGAGGTGGCCACGGCCGTCGTACCCACGGATGGCCGTACGCCCGAAGAGGTCACCCAAGCCTCCCTGAACGCACTGGAGTTGAAGGAAGCATGAGCGAGGCAGTGACGCGGATCCAGGTAGGCGGCAGCGCGGGCACCGACCCGTATGAGGTCCTGGTCGGCCGTCAACTCCTCGGCGAACTCGCCGGGTTGATCGGCGAGAAGGCCCAGCGGGTCGCGGTGATCCACCCCGAGGCGCTGGCCGGGACCGGTGACGCCCTGCGCGCCGACCTGGCCGAGCAGGGCTATGAGGCCGTCGCCATCCAGGTGCCGAACGCGGAGGAGGCCAAGACCGCCGAGGTCGCCGCCTACTGCTGGAAGGCGCTCGGCCAGTCCGGATTCACCCGTACCGACGTCATCGTGGGCGTGGGCGGCGGCGCGACCACCGACCTGGCCGGGTTCGTGGCCGCGACCTGGCTGCGCGGAGTGCGCTGGATCGCGATCCCGACCACCGTGCTGGCCATGGTGGACGCGGCCGTCGGCGGTAAGACCGGCATCAACACGGCCGAGGGCAAGAACCTGGTGGGCGCCTTCCATCCGCCCGCGGGCGTGCTCTGCGACCTGGCCGCGCTGGACTCCCTCCCGGTCAACGACTACGTCTCCGGGCTCGCCGAAGTCATCAAGGCGGGCTTCATCGCCGATCCGGTCATCCTGGAGCGGATCGAGGAAGACCCGCAGGCCGCTCGCACCCCGGCCGGCCCGCACACCGCCGAGCTGATCGAACGCTCCATCAGGGTCAAGGCGGAGGTCGTCTCCTCGGATCTGAAGGAGTCGGGCCTGCGTGAGATCCTCAACTACGGCCACACGCTGGGCCACGCGATCGAGAAGAACGAGCGGTACAAGTGGCGGCACGGCGCCGCTGTCGCCGTCGGCATGCACTTCGCCGCCGAACTCGGGCGGCTCGCGGGTCGGTTGGACGACGCCACCGCCGACCGCCACCGCACGGTCCTGGAGGCGGTCGGGCTGCCGCTGCACTACCGCTACGACCAGTGGCCCAAGCTTCTGGAGACCATGAAGGTCGACAAGAAGTCCCGTGGCAATCTGCTCCGCTTCATCGTTCTGGACGGTCTGGCCAAGCCCACCGTGCTGGAGGGCCCCGACCCGGCCGTTCTGCTCGCCGCGTACGGCGAAGTGGGGGAGTAGCGCCTACCGGGGCCGGTCCGCGGGCGACTCATTCCCCTCGGGGCCGGTTGCCCCGATTTGCCTGTGGCGATGGGCACTTCGGGCTGTCCCCGGCCGTTCACACAACGGCGGCCGGGGACGGTACCGTTCGGTAGAGAGCCGGGGTGTCACGCCCCGCTGCCAGCCTCAATCGCCTGCGGCGAGTGAGCCGGAGGGGCGAGCCTGAGGCCAACCAGCCCGAAAAACGCCCGAAAAGACGAGACGGAGTG
>CBFHCJ010000513.1:0-5328 GCA_965654005.1 uncultured Streptomyces sp.
TTCATCGCCCTGATCAAGACGATCCAGGTCATCCCACAGGCGAGCGCGGCCATCGTCGAGCGCTTCGGCCGCTACACACGGACCCTGAACGCGGGCCTGAACATCGTGGTCCCGTTCATCGACTCCATCCGCAACCGCATCGACCTGCGCGAACAGGTCGTGCCGTTCCCGCCGCAGCCGGTGATCACCCAGGACAACCTGGTCGTCAACATCGACACCGTCATCTACTACCAGGTGACCGACGCCAGGGCCGCCACCTACGAGGTCGCCAGCTACATCCAGGCCATCGAGCAGCTCACCGTCACCACGCTCCGCAACATCATCGGCGGCATGGACCTGGAGCGCACCCTGACCTCACGCGAGGAGATCAACGCGGCCCTGCGCGGCGTCCTCGACGAGGCCACCGGCAAGTGGGGCATCCGTGTCAACCGCGTCGAGCTGAAGGCCATCGAGCCCCCGACCTCCATCCAGGACTCGATGGAGAAGCAGATGCGTGCCGACCGTGACAAGCGCGCCGCGATCCTCACCGCCGAAGGCACGCGTCAGGCAGCCATCCTCACCGCCGAGGGTGAGAAGCAGTCCCAGATCCTGCGCGCCGAGGGTGAGGCCAGGGCCGCCGCCCTGCGCGCCGAAGGCGAGGCCCAGGCCGTCCGCACGGTCTTCGAGGCCATCCACGCCGGCGACCCGGACCAGAAGCTGCTCAGCTACCAGTACCTCCAGATGCTTCCGAAGATCGCCGAGGGCGATGCCAACAAGCTCTGGATCGTCCCCAGCGAGATCGGCGACGCCCTCAAGGGCCTGTCCGGCGCCATGGGCAACTTCGGCCCCTTGGGCGGCGGTTCCGGCAACGGCGGCAACTCCGGCTCGTCCAACAACAACGGCGGGAGCACGGAGCGCCGCGAGAAGCCGTCGATCGACTGACGACACAGCGGTCGTACGACACTGGGGCCCGCCTCCGACGAGGCGGGCCCCAGTTCCACACACGCACTCAGTGGCCTCTGCAGGACCGTCGAGCGGCCGCAACGGACGGCCCGTACTGCAACCCGTGCCTAGGCCGCCGACTGATCCAGCCACTCCGGCAGCGGCTCGAGGTTGTCCTGCTCGAGCGCCAGCAACATCGCGTCCGCCGGCGTCGGCTCGAACGGCTGCCGCAGCAGCGGCATCCCCGCCTGCTCCGGTGTACGGTTCGCCTTGCGGTGGTTGTCCTCCGCGCACGAGGCCACCGTGTTCAACCAGGTGTCGCCTCCACCGTGCGACCGCGGCACCACATGGTCCACGGTCGTCGCCCGCCTTCCGCAGTACGCGCACCTGTGCCGGTCCCGTACCAGGACACCCCGCCTCGACCACGGAGCTTGTCTTCGGAAGGGCACCCGTACGTACCTGCAGAGCCTGATCACCCGGGGCGCGGGTATGTCCACATCGGCGCCCCGCATCCGCAGTTCGGGGTGGGCCTGCTCGACGACGGCCTTGTCCTGCAGCACCAGAACGACGGCTCGGTTCAGCGTCACCGTCGACAGCGGCTCGAAGCTCGCGTTCAGCACCAGCGTGTCACGCATCCAGCCCACCTCCCGTGTGCACCCGCCCACCCCCTGGCGGGCTTGGATCAACTCTGGACGGGCACGCCGAGATGGACAACGCAATAAAAATGCCCGCCTCTGATCACTTCCAAGACCAGAGGCGGGCAAACGTTCAAGGAACGTCAGTCTTGCGAGCGGGGCGTCAGCTCTCGGCCGGGTTCTCGTACTCACCGATGAGCTGGGCACGTGCCAGCGTGTGGAAACGCAGATGGAAACCGACCACCGCCGGAGACGCGTCCGCGTCCGGACCCAGCTTCTCCTGGTCCACGGCGTACACCGTGAACACATACCGGTGCGGGCCGTCCCCGGGCGGCGGCGCGGCACCGCCGAAGTCCTTCGTCCCGTAGTCGTTGCGCGCGTGGACCGCGCCCTCGGGCAGCCCCTCGAACTTCCCACCGCCCGCACCCGTCGGCAGCTCGGTGACCGAGGCCGGGATGTCGAACAGGACCCAGTGCCAGAACCCGCTCCCCGTCGGGGCGTCCGGGTCGTAGCAGGTCACGGCGAAACTCTTGGTCTCGGCCGGGAAGCCTTCCCAACGCAGCTGCGGCGAGGTGTTCCCGGCCGCGTGGACCTGAGCGTCCTTGAGTCTGGCACCCGGCTCGACGTCCTCGCTCGTCACCGTGAACGACGGCACGGGCGGATGGAAGTCGTGGGGCAGGGGCCGCCTCTTGAGCTCGGTCACCTCGGTACCTCCAAGTCAGTGGGCCAACCGATTCCAGTCCAGAGCCTAGAACCAGCTGCGCTTGCTGCCGACCTCCGACAGCCACTGGTGGAGGTACGCGGCCCAGTCCGTGCCGTGGAAGTCGCCCAGACCGACCTGGAAGGAGCGGTAGGAGTCGCTGCCCTCGCTGAACAGACCCGGCTTCTTGTCCATCTCCAGCACGACGTCCATCGCGTGCTCGTCCGCGACGAAGCTCAACTCGACCTGGTTCAGGCCGCGGTACTGGGACGGCGGGAAGAACTCGATCTCCTGGTAGAACGGCAGCCGCTGCCGCGTGCCCCGGATGTGACCGCGCTCCATGTCCGCGTTCTTGAAGCGGAAGCCCAGCTGGATGAACGCGTCCAGGATCGCCTTCTGCGCAGGCAGCGGGTGCACATTGATCGGGTCGAGGTCGGTGGAGTCCACGGCCCGCGCGATCTCCAGCTCGGTCGTCACCCCGATGTGCATCCCGCGCAGCGCCTGCCCGTCGATCATGGTGATCGGAGTCTCCCAGGGGATCTCGAGCCCGAACGGCACCGTGTGCACGGCACCGGCCTGGAGCTCGAAGGCACCACCGAGCCGCACCTTCGTGAACTCGATGTCCTGCTTGTACTCCGTGTCGTCGTGGCCCTCGACCTCGACCTTGGCCTGCAGGCCGACGTTCAGCCCCTCGATCGCCTGGTTCACGGACCCACCCTGGATCCGCACCTCACCCTGGACGACGCCGCCCGGCACGACATTGACCTCGGTGAGCACCGTCTCGACCGAAGCCCCGCCGGCTCCCAGGCTCGCGAGCAGCCGCTTGAACCCCATGAATCTTCCCTCCCAGGCAACGCCTGTTCCGTCGTCCCGCTTCTTGGGCGCGTTCTCGTACGCGGATCCTTGATCCCCAGAAACGCGATCCGGCCCGGGGCCGGTTCCGCTCCCTCACCCTTCCAAGACGGAGGACTCTTGACCACCCTTTGACACGCACCTGTCTGGACTACGCTCGTACGACATGATCGCGACCCCCGACCGTACGCCCCTTCCCCGGGAGTTCTTCGACCGGCCCGTACAGGAGGCCGCCCCCGATCTCCTGGGGCGCATCCTCGTCCGTACGACCCCGGACGGTCCGATCGAGCTGCGCCTCACGGAAGTCGAGGCGTACGACGGCTCGAACGACCCCGGCTCCCACGCGTATCGCGGGCGCACGGCCCGCGACGGCGCGATGTTCGGTCCGCCCGGCCATGTGTACGTCTACTTCACCTGTACAAGGCGGTCAGCATGAACGTTGCCGGCCTCGCTCGCCCTGCCGAAGAAGTCGCCCCCAAACTGCTCGGTGCCGTCCTCACCCACGAGACCCCCGAGGGAACCGTGAGCATCACCATCACGGAGACCGAGGCGTATTCCGGTACGGCCGACCCAGCTTCCCACGCCTACCGCGGCAGGACACCCCGTAACGCCGTCATGTTCGGGCCCGCAGGACATCTGTACGTCTACCGGTCTCACGGTCTCCACTGGTGCGCCAACGTCGTCACCGGAACAGACGGCATCGCCTCGGCCGTCCTCATTCGCGCAGGCAGGGTCATCGAAGGGGAAGACCTGGCACGCGAGCGGCGAGGGGCGAAGGTCGAGAACCCACGTCTTGCGCGGGGTCCGGGGAACTTCTGCCAGGCGCTCGGCATCACGGCAGAGCACAACGGCACAGACCTGCTGACGGGCGCCTCGGTCGCGCTGTCCGAGGGCGAGCCAGTACCCGCTGCGCTCATCCGGATCGGCCCTCGGGTAGGCGTGAGTAAAGCCCACGACTGGCAGCACCGCTTCTTTATCGCCGGTGATCCAACAGTCTCGGTGTACCGACTGAGCCCGAGAGCCAAGCCGTCCGGCGGAGCCTGAGCCGCCGTGCGCCTCGCTCGCGGCTCGCCGCCGAGTCGGCGAGGAGTTGCCTGAACCCGGAAGCCGTGCAGCACCGGCGGACGGACTTCCTCGCCCCCGTGGTCGAATCCCTGCGCACCGAAGGCGCTACCGCTCTCGCTCGGGGCGAGTCATGGAGCAAGGCGGCTGGACCGTCCCTTGCCCACGCCTCCCAGGTCGGCTGATCTCATGGACAGGTATCACGAGGGAACCTTCTCGCCCGAGCTGGATCAGGCCCGAGCCGTTGCCGTTGCCGGTGAGCCGAGTCACATGCACGCTGTGCGCGTTGTCGCATGAAGACGACGCAGGGCGCCTCGTAGGGTGCCCCTGTCGTTGGCCATCGTCGTCAGCCGGCCGTCACGCATCGCTCACGGGTTCCGGAAGGTGATCCGGCAGTGGTCCGACTTGAACCCTCGGACTCCTCGGCCTCTCATCAGCTCGACGAGTTCGCAGACCTGCATGACGACCGTCCGCACGTAGTCGATCCGGTCGGGGTCCTCGCAGTCCCACTCCTCCCACAGGTACTCGACGTCGACTCTCGGCCGGGAACGACAAAGAACTTGCCAAAGGACCGGCACGCCTGGCCACCGCCCTGGGCGTGGACCGCGCCCTCGACGACACGGACGCATGCGCCCCTGGCGAGACCCCGCTGCGCGCCCTGACCGGCACCCCGGTGCCCTCCGACCAGGTACGCAGCGGTCCACGCACCGGCGTGGTCGGCGTCGGGGGCGACGGGGACGTCCACCCGTGGCGCTTCCGGATCGCCAACGATCCGACGGTGAGCCCCTATCGAGCCCATACGCTCCGGCGGCGCCGAAGTTGACGCGTCCCTGGATGGTGCGTAATGTATCCCGAGCCGCTTGAACGGGTACGGCGATCAGCCTGCAACCGGAAGCGGTCAACCCACTACCACGACGTCCCTCATCGAGGGCGAATTCAGCGTGCCTGCATGCCCGAATTCGAACTGGCGGAGCTCGATTATGAGTTGCGGCGGGAATCGGCTAACGTAGTGAATGTCGAAAGGCGGCGGGGCCGAAAACCCCGGGCCTAGGACAAGCCCCCCGACTGGGAATCGGATCGAGAAAAGATCTGATAGAGTCGGAAACACCGAAGGGAAGCGCCCGGAGGAAAGCCGCGAGAGTGAGTCTCTCGGGTGAG
>CBFHCJ010000514.1:0-5318 GCA_965654005.1 uncultured Streptomyces sp.
ATCTGGACGAGGCCGTCCGCGCCTTCGAGGAACAGATGTGGGCACGGGCCGGCAAGTGGGCGAAGATCACGACGGCCGGCCTGGAACGCGTCGTGAGCCCGGACCCCGCCGAAGCCCTCGCCCACTTCGACCAAGTCCAGCCATCCTGACCGCCAAGCGCGAGAGCTCGCGAGAGCACCAGCACCGACAGCTCGCCACGGCTTCATGGGACAGTACGGCACCGCCGCGGTCCCTTCCGGCACAGAAGTCGAGCAGCAGGACGTGCGGTCGTGAAGTGATTCAGAGAGGTTCCAGGGACTGGGGCGCTGACACTGCGTCCCGCTGCGGGCTGCCGGGAGAGCGCTTTCCACGTTGCCCCGTTGTCCCGCCCGACGGAGAGTGAAGCCATGGATCACGCACAGGCACACGAGTGGCTCGCCATCGCCGTCGCGGAGGCCCGCGCCGGGCTCGCCGCGGGCGGCATCCCCATCGGCGCCGCGCTCTACGGCGTGGACGGCACCCTGCTGGGCCGCGGCCACAACCGCCGCGTCCAGGACGACGACCCGTCGACGCACGCGGAGACGTCCGCCTTCCGCGCGGCGGGACGCCGGCGCTCCTACCGGGGCACGACGATGGTGACCACGCTCTCGCCGTGCTGGTACTGCAGCGGCCTGGTCCGCCAGTTCGGCATCTCGCGGGTGGTCGTCGGCGAGGCGGCCACGTTCCACGGCGGCCACGACTGGCTCGCGGAACACGGTGTGGAGGTGGTCCTGCTCGACGACCCCGAGTGCACGACGCTGATGCGCGACTTCATCGAGAAGTACCCGGCTCTGTGGAATGAGGACATCGGCAGTGACCGAGGCAGTGGCTGAGCCCCGTATCCCCACCAACGACCTGCGGCCGTGGCTGGACGGCGACGCCCGGACACCCGCGCCGTCCATCTGCGGCAGAAGCCGGACTCGATCACGGTCGGCTGACGCGCGCAGGAACTGGGCTGACACGCTTAGGAACCGGGCTGACGGGCGAAGAGCGCGCAGCCGTGCGAGTTCCGGCGATCACACAGCGACCCGCGGCCGAAGAATTTCGTAACCCAACAGTCACCACAGGCCCTAGCCCGAACCAACTCCCCCTTTTTACACTGGGATTGATAAACCTCACATCAACACATCGGACGGACCGCGCCAGGGGGAGGGATGCGGTGCAGAGACCGCTGCACGGCCGGGGGCCACTGTTCGACACCGATCCGCCTGGTCTGGCCGCCCGACTCGTCGGTCTGCGTCCCTACCAGCTCCGTTCCTCTCCGTACGAACACGAGGGCGACGTGCCGTTCGTCGTGTTCGCGGGCGGGCGCGGACTCGGCAAGAGCGCCCTGCTCGGACAGGTGCGCGCCGCCTACCAGGGGCACACGCCCGTCGCACTGATCGACGGCGAGGAGCCGCAGTTCGCCGGGCCTCCGCCGGAGCGGCCCGGGGAGGCCTGGTCGCCGGTCGCGCAGGCGCTGACCACGGTCGCCGAGCAGCTCGCCGAGCCCGTGACGGGCGCGCGGCGGATCGGTTTCCCACGGCTCGCCTCGGGGCTGCTCGCCGTCGCGGCGGGCGGCTGGAGCGACCGGGACGTGTCGCGCATCCGGCAGGAGGCCGAGCGGATCCTGCTGCTGAACGACTCCCGGTCCTTCCTTGACGGGTTCGCGGGCCGCTGGGCGAGCAAGGTGGTCACCAAGCTCGTCGCGTCCATGTCGCACACCGGGCCCGTCGTCGAGCCGATCATCGAGGCGACCCTGGAGGCCTTCAGCGAAGGGATCTCGCCCACCCACCGGCGGCTGCGCAGGGCCGCCACCTGGTACCGCGACTACCCGAACGCGGGCGGCAACCCCAAGCTGGGCCTCATCCTGCTGTCCGCGCACTTCCGGGCCGGCGGCGACTCCCGCGCCCACGCCGAGCGCCATCTCGTCCGGGCCCTGCTGGCCGACCTCGACGACGCGTACGCCGGGGTCATGCAGCGCTCCCACCGCCTCGGCCGCCCGGTCGTACTGATCGACAACGTGCAGGAGCCCGCCGGGCGCGGCCTCATGGAGTGCGTGCTGCGCGACCGTGCGGACGGCATCCGCGACCAGGTCGTCTTCTTCGCGGCTCTACGCGGGTACACCCACCCGGCGCTCAGAAACGCCGGCCGTCGCACCCTGACCGAGGTCGCCCGCACCACCGGCTGGGAGCCCGGCCCCTCCCCCTCCTCCCGGGCGCTGCTCGTGTCGCTGCCGCCGCTGTCGCCCGACGACACCCTGCACATCGTGGGCGCCGTCTGCCAGGGCCTGGACGTACCGCCCCAACTCCCGCACGCCACGCACCGCCTGACCGGGGGCAGCCCGCTCGGCATCACCCTGCTCGCCGAGTCCGCCCGGCAGAACCTGCCCCACGGCGCTGGTTCCGCGGGGTCTCTCGGCGCACTGCTCACGGGTGACGTCGCCGTGCACGAGGACCACGACGGCCGCCCCGCTTACCGGGAACTGCTCGACCGGCTCGTACCGGGCGGCCGGCTCGACGAGCTGACCGTGCTCGCCGCCGCGCACGACCGGGACTCGGCGCTGGCGCTCGCCGGGGACCTGCTCCCGGACGACTTCGGCGCCGCCGGGGTGCTCGGCCTGGAGGAACGCCTCGCCGAGGAGGGGTGGCCTTCGGTCGCCGGACAGTTCGTCGGGGACCCGTTCCTGCGCGCGCTGCTCCAGCTACGGCTGCACCACCTCGACGCGGACCACACCCAGTGGCGGGCGGCCCACCGCGCGCTCATCGACCACTACGGCGAGCGGGACACCTCAGACGACACCTCAGACGACACCTCAGACACATCGGACACCTCGGACACTTCAGCCACCCCCGATGCCGCTCGCTACCGGCTGCACCACGAACTCGCCCTCGGCAAGGCCGACTTCGCCGTGGCCCACCTGAGGGACACCTTCCCGGGCACGGACATCGAGACCTGGCTGTCGTCGCTCGTCTTCATCGCGTCCGCGCCCTACTACCACGCCCACGACCCCGAGGGCCGCGACTTCGACGGCCACGACCACCGGGCCGCGGTCGCGCTCGGGCGGACGGACGCGGCGCAGCAGCCGCCCCAGGGCGTGGATCCCGTACTGCATCTGCGCGTACGGCGCCTGCTGCACGCCGTCTGGCAGCTGACCGATCCGCTGGTGCCGCCCGACCCGAAGGTGGCCGAACGGCTGCGCTTCGAGCTGGAGCAGTTGTCGAACCTGCGGCCGGGCGGCACTGCCCTGCTGTGGCGGGCGTCGCGGGACTGGCCCTCGGACGCGCTGGCCGGGCGGCCGCTGCGGATTCCGGGTGACGACGGGGCCGGGCACGGGGACGGGGACGGCGAACGGAACGGGGCCCGGGGATGACGGGCCGCACGAGGACGAGGCCCGGGGATGACGGGGCCGGACCAGGACGAGGCCCGGGGATGACGGGGCCGCACGAGGACGAGGCCCGGGGATGACGGGGCCGGACCAGGACGGGGGTCGGTGATGGCGGCACGGCTGTGGAGATGGCTGCGCGAGGACATCTGGGAGATTCGTTTCCGCCGGTATGTGGCGCTGCTGGTCACCGCCGCGCTCGTGGCCGCCGCCGTGTGGGGCGGGCTCCGCATCACCCGGGAGGACCGCTCCTGCGCCCCGGGCGTGGCCCGCCCCGAGAACAGCGGCGACTGCGTGGGGGTGTCGACGACGGCGTACGACTTCGGCCGCTCCCAGTACGCCGCCACCGTACAAGCGATCGACCGGGAGAACCGCCGGCTCAAGCCCGGCAGTTATGTGACCGTCGCACTGCTGCTGCCGTTCACCGCGTCCGCTCCGGCCAGCCTGCGCGACATCCAGCATGAGCTGCAGGGCGCCTATCTGGCCCAGTACCAGGCCAACCACGACACCACCGGCCAGTCCCCGGCGATCCGGCTCGTCCTCGCCAACCCCGGTGCGGACGGGGCCCACTGGAAGGCCGCCGTCGACCGGCTGGTGGCGATGACCCAGGGTCCGGACCGGTTGCGGGCGGTGGCGGGAATAGGGCAGAGCACCGAGAACAACAAGGACGCCGTCAGGGAACTGACCCGGCGCGGGATCGCCGTGATCGGCAGCTCGATCACCGCCGACGACCTGGCCAACGGGCAGGGCCGCAAGACCCCCTTCCCGGGTCTTGCGCGGGTCTCCCCCACCAACACGGACGAGGCCCGTGCCCTGGCGTCGTTCGCCCAGGTGTCGGGCGGCCAGGCGCTGCTGGTCTACGACAAGCCGGGCGACCCGTACACGCGGACGCTCCAGAGCTCCTTCGAGAAGCTGCTGTCCGGGCCGCGAATCGAGCCGCAGTCGTTCACCCCGCCCGCCGACCGCACGCAGGACGGCACGACCGGGAACCAGTTCCGGCAGATCGCGTCCCTCGTGTGCGACACCCCGAAGTCCATGAACACGATCCTGTTCGCCGGACGGCACACCCAACTGCGGCAGTTCATCAACGCGTTGGGGGCACGCGGCTGCACGGACCACAAACTCACCGTGCTCACGGGGGACGAGGGCTCGTACCTCGCCGGCGACACGAAGCTCGACCGTCAGGCCCTCACCCGGAACCTCTCCGTCCGCTACACCGCGCTGGCCCATCCGGACGCCTGGAAGAAGGACCCCGCGACGACGGGCGGCAGTGCGGCGGACATGAAGGCGCTGGAGGACCTGCTCGCGGCGGGCAAGCAGGAGCCGATCGGACCGATCGGTCAGGTCGCCCTCGACGACGGGCAGCTGATCACCGCCTACGACGCGATGCGGCTGGCGGTGCAGGGGCTGCGGGAGGCGACACCGAACGGCGAGGTGGTACCGCCGCTGCAGGACGTGGCCAACGAGTGGTCGTACATCAAGGGCTCCCACCGGGTGAACGGCGCGAGCGGATGGATCTGCCTCGACGAGTACGGGAACCCGTACGACAAGGCCGTACCGATCGTGGAACTGACGCCGTCGGGCGACTCACGGTTCGTGAAGATCGCCTGGCCGGAGGGGAAGCCCCCGGCGAAGGAGTGCCTGCCGCCCGCGCTCGGCTAGGGGCGCTGCTCGGGATGCGCCGTTGTCACAGCGGCGTGCCCCTCAGGCATGGCTGCTCTCCAGGTAGCTCAGGAGGTGCTCGAAGCGCTCGTACCAGCCCGGGTCGCCCTCGTCCTCGCTCTCGTGTGTGAACCGGACCGTCGTCCCCGTCGGGCGGCCCGGCTCCAGGTGGAAGCGGATACGGCCCTGGCCCTCCACCATGTACTCGGCGACCCGCTCCACGTCCCACGCGGTGATGCGGCCCCGGGCCGTGCCGTCGGGCAGCCGGAGCGTC
>CBFHCJ010000515.1:0-5302 GCA_965654005.1 uncultured Streptomyces sp.
CCCGAGAAGGTCTGCTGGACCCTGTCCGACGCCTACCACGAGGTCGAGGGCGGCCACATCCGCATCTACAAGGCGGACGAACTCCTCGCGAAGATCCGGGAGGCGGGGTTGCACCCGTACGGCACGCACCACGCGCACGCGCTGCACTCGCCGTACTGGTGGCTGAAGTGCGCGTTCGGCGTCGACAACGACAAGGCGCTGCCGGTGCGCGCGTACCACAAGCTCCTGGTCTGGGACATCATGAAGAAGCCGCTGGCCACCCGGGTCGCCGAACAGGCGCTGAACCCGCTGATCGGCAAGAGCTTCGTGGCGTACGCGACCAAGCCCCAACCGCCCCAGCTTCTCGAGTCCCCGGAGTCCCCGGAGTCCCCGGAGTCCCCGGAGTCCTCCGAGGTGGCCGCCAAGTGACGACCCCCCGGACAGAACACCTCGTCCTGCCCGGGGTCCTCACCGCCGAGCAGGCCGTCGCGACCGTCGGCGGGATCCTCGCCGTACAGCGGGAGGACGGCGCCATACCGTGGTTCCGCGGGCACCACCTCGACCCGTGGGACCACGTCGAGGCGGCCATGGCGCTGGACGCGGCCGGGGAGCACACGGCGGCCGAGCGGGCGTACGACTGGCTGGCGCGGCACCAGAACGAGGACGGGTCCTGGTACGCGGCGTACGCCGACGGGGACCCCGAGGACATCACCGACCGCGGCCGCGAGACGAACTTCGTCGCGTACGCGGCCGTAGGGGTGTGGCACCACTACCTCGCGACCGGCGACGACCCGTTCCTGGACCGGATGTGGCCGACGGTGTACGCGGCCGTGGAGTTCGTGCTCCGGCTGCAGCAACCCGGCGGACAGGTCGGGTGGAAGCGCGAGGACGACGGCACGGGTGTCGCGGACGCGCTGCTGACCGGCAGCTCCTCGATCCACCATGCGCTGCGCTGTGCGCTGGCGATCGCCGAGCAGCGGGAAGAGCCGCAGCTCGACTGGGAGTTGGCGGTGGGCGCACTGCGGCACGCGATACGCCGGCACCCGGAGCGTTTCCTGGACAAGGACCGCTTCTCGATGGACTGGTACTACCCGGTGCTCGGCGGCGCCCTGACGGGCACGGAGGCGAAGGAGCGCATCGAGCAGGACTGGGACCGTTTCGTCGTCCCCGGACTCGGTGTGCGCTGCGTCGTCCCCAACCCATGGGTGACCGGCGGCGAGTCGGCCGAACTCGCCCTTGCTCTCTGGGTGATCGGCGAGTCCGACCGCGCGCTGGAGGTCCTCCAGTCGATCCAGCACCTGCGGGACCCGGAGACGGGCCTGTACTGGACGGGCTACGTCTTCGAGGACCAGGCCATCTGGCCCCGGGAACTGACCACCTGGACGGCGGGTTCGCTCCTCCTCGCGGTGGCCGCGCTGGGCGGCGACGAGCCGACGGTCGCGGTCTTCGGCGGCGAACGCCTGCCCCGGGGACTGGACACGGACTGCTGCGCCTGAGGGACACCCCTGTGGGGCCGCTGCGGCTCGGGGCCGGTTTTGGGGCGCCGACACCGTTCGGCGGTCTCGGCGCCGGTGTATCCGGTTGGCGATGGCGTGGCCCATGAAGAGGTGGACCACGCCGGCCGGCCCGTACCCGGCGGCCACACGCCCGTACCGCATCCTCGCCGGACGTCAGGCGGAACCCGGATGGACTCCCCTGAGTGGTGCAGCCCACGGGCGCGGGTGACGCTGTCGGGAGATCCGCCCGCTCCCGGAGGACACCCCGGAGGACCCCGTGCGTGTACCGATACGAGCGCTTGCCGTGGCGCTCGCCCTCTGCAGCGTCCTGTTCGTCGGCGCCGCCGCCTGCGGTGGCACCACCGCGCAGGAGGCCGCCGCCTATATCGCGGTGGTCACACCCACCCCGAGCACATCGGCGGGGCGGCAGAAGTTCGCCAAGACGCGCTTCGTGGCGAACGCGGGGCTCGCCGCGGGGGCGACGGACCAGTGGATCGTGAAGCCGTGGAGGGCCGGCACGTTCAAGAAGGGCGCGAAGGGGCGGAAGGCGGCCCTTGTCAAGGCCGGCCTCGCGGGCACCTTCGCGTACAACCGACTCAAGGCCGCCGTGCGCAACGCCCAGGGCGACCCCAAGCTGTCCAAGGCCCTCGCTCCGCTCGCCTCGGGCATCGACGCGCTCAAGAGCCTGCCGGCCAAGCTCCGCAAGGGCGACGAGTCGTCGGCGGGCCTCTACGCCGACGTCGTCAAAAAGGCGAAGGCCGCGGGGAAAAGCGCGGGGGCCCCGGTCAAGAACAAGGTTCCCTCGGCCGCACAGCTCGCGCGGGGCTGACCCTTTCGCCGCCTGACTGGTACGACAACGGCCCCCCGCCCGGAAGGGCGAGGGGCCGTGCCTGGAAGCCCGGATCAGCCTCGCTGGATGCCGCTCGTGTCCTGCAGCACACCACGGCGGCCGTCCTGCGTCTGCGCCACCAGGCCGGGGCCGCGCTGCTCGACGGCCAAGTACCAGGTGCCCGGCGCGAGTTCGGCGATCGGCGTGGGTGAGCCGTCCTCCGGGTACAGCGGACGCGGCACCGGCACGGCGAACCAGAACGGCGAGAACTCCGCGGCGGGAGCGGCCTGCTGCGGCTGCCCGCCGAACGGCGGCTGACCCTGTTGCGGCTGCCCGCCGAACTGCGGCTGCTGGGCGCCCGGGTAGCCGTAACCGCCCTGCGGCTGCGCGCCGTAGGGCTGGGGCGCGGCGGGCTTGGGGGCGGGGACGAGGGCGGCCTGCAGGGGCGGGACGAGCGGGGTGGCGATGGCTCCGCCGGCGAGGGCCAGGGCGGCGATGAAGCCGAGGATGAGACCTGACCCGGCGCTGAGCGACGACGGGATGTCCACAAGCGACCAGAACAGGGCCCATGCGGAGAGGACCGTGAACGCCGCGCCGACCACCCCGAGGTCCAGGCCCGCGACCTTGCGGGGCTGCGGGAGGCAGCGGTTGACGACGACGAGCGCGGCCCCGATGACTCCGCCCATGTAGATGCCGAGACCCATGCCGAGGCTGTCCCAGGCGTTGTTGTCCAGGCTGCCCAGGCCGGTGTAGTCGTATGTGTCCAGGAACGACGCGATGAACAGCAATACCGCTGCTCCGATCACCACGCCGTCGCCTCTAGTGAGGGAGCGGATATTCACTTCGGGTCCTTCGTCTGTCGTCTCGTCGTCAGTGGAGGCGTCGCTGTCACCATGTCGCCCTCGGGCCGCGGTGTGAAGCGCGGGGGCGGCCCCTCATCGTAGGGACGACACTATCGTCAGCCCGGTTCGGGTGTCCGCCTGGTCCGGGCCGGTGATCACTACCCGTGCAGGAAACTCACGATTCCCTCAGAGATTCCTTGCGCCGCCTTCTGCCGCCACGCGCCGCTGGTCAACAATGCCGCGTCCTTGCTGTCGCGCATGTTGCCGCACTCGATGAAGACCTTCGGAACCGTTGACAGATCGAGACCGCCGAGATCGCTCCGGACGACCAGACCGGTGCCGTCGCCCACGTAGTTGGCGGGCGCGCTGCCGGTGACGCGGACGAAGCTGCCCGCGACGCGCTCGCCGAGGTCGCGCGAGGGGCCGACGATGGGGCGGGTGTCCGCGGCGCCCTTGTGCACCGAGGCCGGGAGGATGACGTGGAAGCCGCGGTCGCCCTCCGCCTCGCCGTCCGCGTGGATGGAGATCGCCGCGTCCGCGTGCGCCTCGTTGCCGATCCGCGCCCGCTCGTCCACGCACGGGCCCCACGGGCGGTCGCCGTCCTGTGTGAACTTCACCGTGGCGCCCTGCTGTTCGAGGATCGTGCGCAGCCGCCGCGCCACGTCCAGCGTGAACTCGGCCTCGGTGTAGCCGTCGTCGGTGGACGTGCCCGTGGTGTCGCACTCCTTGCGGTTCGTTCCGATGTCCACCTTGCGGTTGATCTCGGAGGGGTGCTTGAAGTTGCCGGGGTTGTGTCCGGGGTCGACGAGGACCACCTTGCCCTTGAGCGGGCCGGACGCGGACTTGGCGGCAGGCGTCGGCGTCCGGGTGGGCGACGCGGCCGGCTGCTTGTCGTCGTCCGTCGGGGAGCCCGCGGCCGACGTGGCCGCCGAGGGGCCCCTCGCGGGCGCCGCACCTGACGTACCGCCGCCGGTGTCGGCGACCGCCTCGTAGACCAGCCAGCCGACGAGCGCGGCCGGTACCAGCGCGGCGACGGCGACGGTCAGCGGTCCGCGCCGGGGGCGGCGCGGCTGGGGAGGATCGAAGTCCGGTCCTACGTACGACATGTCTGCGACCCTAACGGCGCGGTTCGCCCGCCGCCCGCGTTCGCCTCAGGACGCGCAGCGAGTCGTTCACCGAGATCTCGGTGAACTCGCCGGACCCGAGCGCTCTGAGGTAGACGCGGTAAGGGGCCTGGCCGGTGAACTCGTCCTCCGGCTCCGGAAAGACGTCGTGGATGACGAGCAGCCCGCCTTGCGCCACATGGGGGGCCCAGCCCTCGTAGTCGGCGTTCGCGTGCTCGTCCGTGTGACCGCCGTCGATGAACACGAGGCCGAGCGGGGTGTTCCAGACCTTGGCCATCTGCGGCGAACGGCCGACGAGCGCGATCACGTGGTCCTCCAGGCCCGCCTTGTGCAGGGTGCGCCGGAAGGTGGGCAGGGTGTCCATCAGCCCGAGTTCGGGGTCGACCGTCTCCGGGTCGTGGTACTCCCAGCCCGGCTGTTGCTCCTCGCTGCCGCGGTGGTGGTCGACCGTGAGGGCGGTGACCCCGGCGGCGCGGGCCGCATCGGCGAGCAGGATCGTGGAGCGCCCGCAGTACGTGCCGACCTCCAGCAGGGGCAACCCGAGCCGCCCCGCCTCGACCGCGGCCTCGTACAGCGCGAGCCCCTCCCCGAGCGGCATGAAGCCCTTCGCGGCCTCGAAGGCGGCCAGGATGTCGGAAGGGGGTCCTCCCTGCTCCAGCGCAGCCGAGAGCTCGGGGGAGGGCGCCGCGGGCATGGGGGTCCTTTCGGTCGTCGTGCGGGCAGGTGCCGTACGGCGGCGGAAGGCCTTGTACGGACCCGTAGGCGCCCCATGCTGCCGCACCCCCCGGCGCGCGGGCGACGGGGGGTCCGGGCGACGGGGTGCGGGTGTGCGCGGGAGGGTCAGGCCGACACGGTCAGGCGGTGACCATGTCGCCCGGCAGGGAGAGGTCGAGATCCACCGGGCAGTCGGCGCCCGAGTGGGTTGCCGACGAGGCGAGCGGGGCGTGGCCCGCGGCCTTGGCGGCCAGGACGTAGGGGCCCCCCAATGCCGTTGCTTGACTCGGTCAAGGAGTTCGGTGTGAGGCGGTGACG
>CBFHCJ010000516.1:0-5301 GCA_965654005.1 uncultured Streptomyces sp.
GCATGGACTTCCGCCGCCAGGCGATCACCATGCTGGAGTCGATGGGCATCTCGGTCGAGTTCTCCCACCACGAGGGCGCCCCCGGCCAGCAGGAGATCGACCTCCGCTACGCCGACGCCCTCTCCACGGCGGACAACGTCATGACCTTCCGTCTGGTCATGAAGCAGGTGGCGCTGGAGCAGGGCGTGCAGGCGACGTTCATGCCGAAGCCGTTCTCGGAGTACCCGGGCAGCGGCATGCACACGCACCTGTCGCTCTTCGAGGGCGACCGCAACGCGTTCTACGAGTCGGGCGCCGAGTACCAGCTCTCCAAGGTCGGCCGCTCCTTCATCGCGGGCCTGCTGCGGCACGCGGCGGAGACCGCGGCGGTCACCAACCAGTGGGTGAACTCGTACAAGCGCATCTGGGGCGGCACCGAGCGCACGGCGGGCGCCGGCGGCGAGGCCCCCTCCTACATCTGCTGGGGCCACAACAACCGCTCGGCCCTGGTCCGCGTCCCGATGTACAAGCCGGGCAAGACGGGCTCTGCGCGTGTCGAGGTCCGCTCGCTCGACTCGGGGGCGAACCCGTACCTGGCCTATGCGGCCCTCCTGGCCGCCGGCCTGAAGGGCATCGAGGAGGGCTACGAGCTCCCGCCGGGCGCCGAGGACGACGTCTGGGCCCTCACGGACGCCGAGCGCCGCGCGATGGGCATCGAGCCGCTGCCGCAGAACCTGGGCGAGGCCCTGACGCTGATGGAGCGCAGCGACCTGATCGCCGAGACCCTGGGCGAACACGTCTTCGACTTCTTCCTGCGCAACAAGCGGCAGGAGTGGGAGGAGTACCGGTCCGAGGTGACGGCCTTCGAACTGCGGAAGAACCTGCCGGTGCTGTAGGCGCAGGTCAGGGCGGGGTTTCCGCTGATTCGGCGAGTGGGGTCGGCGGTCGTGGACCGTCGGCCCCGCGGTGTTTCAGCGCCTTGGGGCCTTTTTGATCAGGCGGACGGCGGCGAGTTCTCACCAACCGCTCGTACCGGTCCCGTGTCTCCTCGTACAGCCGGCCGCCGCACGCCGCGACGAGGGTGCGGATGTCCTCGTTCACCTCGGGAGCAGACCGCACGGAACCAGGGCTCGCGGGGGCGGAGGACAATTGAGACAAGCCTGCGGGCAACCGCCCTGGCCCACGGGTCGCAATCAGGGGCCGACCAGGCGCCGCACGCCGGCAAGCGCCTTTTCCCACGGGTACGCCTTTGGGTCCCCCTGTTTCGGCGGGTGCGACGCGTACCCGTCCGCCCCGTCGAGGACGAGAACCCCTTGCTCCCGCAGCGCGGCGATCGACCGGGCAACCGCTGGCTGTGAGCCCTGCGCCTGGTTGAAGTACGGCATGGCCGCCACCGGCACGCCCATGTGCACCGCTTCGGAAGGCAATCCGATCGCCAGGGTGTCGCTGATCCCCCCGCCCCATTTGTTCAGTGTGGTGCACGACATCGGCGCCATCAGCATCGCATCCGCCTTCGGCAACTGGTCCTGCTCCCACGGCAGTTTGTATTGCGACCGCACCGGGTGCCCAGTCAGGTCGACGAGTTCCTGCATGTGCGGCTCGCACCACCGGGCCGCGGACGGTGTGAGGATCAGGCACACGTCCCAGTCGCCGGCCTGGGCGGCGCGCACGCCATCCTCGATGTACCGGGTGGGGCCTGCGGCGCAGGCGATCAGGTACAGAACCGGGGTCGTCATGCACGGAGTCCACATCGCTCGGCCGGCACGCGCAACTGCGGTCCGGGGTTCGCTGTCGCTCCGACCACATCCTTGACCAGGTTCACCGTGTCCGGCCTGCCCCGGACCTCCTCCGGCGCCAGCTTGTCGGCCTCCAGGAGTTCCTTCGCCGCGTCCTCCTTGCGCCGTGTCAAGAGCGAAGCGCGTGCCATCGTGACACGGTGACCCGCCTGCCGCTCCCGGCTCATCCCGGCGAGGGCCTGCGGGGCGAGATCGTCGGCGGCTTCGAGCGCGGACCAGCCGTCCTCGAAACGCACGAGCATGTCGACGCGGTGCAGGCCAACGTTGAGCGGGCACGTCTGTGGATTCGGCGGGGCTGTACAGGGCGTCGATGACGCCGTGGGCTTCGGCGGGTGGCGCGCTGCCCGAGGGTGGTTCGGGCGGGCTGTCGGTCAACAACTGCTCCAGGGCAATGCGCAGGACGTCTGCCGCGCGCACCAGAACTGATAGGCGCGGGTCCTGCTGGCGTTTCCCGCCTTCGAGGTCCTGCACCCAGCGCTTCGTCTGCCCCATGAGTTGCCCGAAATCGGTCTGGGTGAAGCTGCGCCGTTCACGCCAGTACGCGATGCGGCGGCCAATGCCAGAAGTGTCCATTGCCTGCCCCTGAATCAAGGCACGCACTTTGCGTGCCCTCCTTTGTTGTACCGCGTCCTACGGTCTGACGTGTGAGACGGATCACCGTGACCGTGGAGGCCCTGACCATGCCGATGGAGACCGCGCATGCCGCGAGCCACGAAACCGACCTGCGGGCACCGGACATCGCGACGATGCGCGAGGCCGCGAACCGTCTGCTCGACCCGGATGCCGTTCCCGGGGTCCTGCCGCTGGTAGGTGAAGAGCTGGCCACGCTCACCCTCCGGATCAAGGGGCACGTGCAACTGCTCGAGCCCGAAGTGGAGCAGGCCGCTCGCAAACTGCCGGAGGACAGCGTCCCCCGCTACCTCACGAGGTCGGCGAGCGGGACACCGAGTGCGCCAGCGATGAGCAGCAGAGGATCGATGAGCCTCGCGTGAGTGCCTTGCTCGATCCGGTTGATTGTTTCGCGATCCAGGCCCACGAGTTCGCCAAGGCGTTCTTGAGTGATCTTCTGGCGTTTGCGTTCGGCGCGGACGGTGTCCACCTCGGCGTTCCGAAAGAGGACAGAGAACCGGAGCCGACCCGATCCCCGTGGAGCAGCACCGCCAGACCGGCCGTGCGTGGACCTACGAGCAGGAGGAGTCAACTGCTGATCTGGGCTGGGGGCCCAAGCGGGGCGGTCTGTGGGCCGTCGAACGGCGGCCCACAGCGACCGACAACGGCCACCGACGACCTCTCGCTCACGATCCCCTCAGCGGATGTACGCAGGAGCCAGAGCCGAGATGCTGATGCGCCGCGGCTTTCCCGTGCCGTCCGCGGGGACCTCGTACAGGTCCGCCCCGTAGTCCCCCGGGATGGCGTAGACCAGGGTGTGGTCGTCACGCCACACCGCCTGGTCGTCGATGTTGCGGGGCTCGGCGAGCGGGGTTTCGCGCATGGTGCGCAGGTCCAGGACGTACAGGCGCCAGGGGGCGTCCTTGGGGAGGCCCTTGACGCGCTTCTTGTACGCGATGCGCGTGCCGTCGGGGGAGAGGGACGGGCACTCCACGTTCTCGTGGACCGTCGTGACCGTGCGGGCCCGCAGGTCGCCCCTGATCAGGTAGGTCTTTCCCGCCGTCGCCATGGTCGCGTAGAACGTGCGGTCGTCCGCCGCGAAGGTCACGCCCCAGAAGTTCACGTCCGACGCGTGGTACGTCCTGCCGTCCTTGATGACGCGGAACACCTCCAGGGACGGGATCAGCCGGCCGGTACGGGTGTCCACGATCGCCGCGCGGGTCGAGAAGGTCGACCCCGCGTAGGAGTCCCCGCCCACGAAGGCCGTCCACGCGGCGTAGTGGCCGCTGGGGGAGACCCGGGCGCGGGAGGGGATGCCCGGGACGTCGTAGTGCGCCTTGATGTGCAGGGACGCGTCGAGGATCAGCGCGCGGTAGGTGTCCGAGACCGGGCCGTGCACCGCCTGGAGGCAGACCCCCGTGCCCGCGGCGGCGTAGAAGCGCAGGCACTTGACGCCCGAGGCGGTGCGCGGGCCCGACGGGTCCGATGCCGGGACCGCCGTCAGTTCGTCGCGGTGCGGGCCCCACGCCAGGTTGCGGAACACCATCTGGCCGCGCTGCGTCAGCGTGACCTTGCCGGGCGTGACCTGCGGCCCGCCCGCCTGGTCCTGGTTCCTGCGCTCCGACTGTGCCGAGGCGTGCAGAACCGCCGCCGTGGCGACTCCTGCGAGTGCCACGAGGGCGCAGAGCAGGACCAGGATGCGATTGCGTACCGTCATGCCGTGCCTTTCGGGCGGAGAGCCGCAGAGTCTTTCGGGCGGAGAGCCGCCGAGTGTTTCGGACCGAGCGTCAGGCAGAAGACCGCGCACACCGCCAGCGCCGCCGTCGACGCCATCAGCGCCGGACGGTCGCCCCACACCGTCCAGGCCGCGCCGAAGGCCAGTGAGCAGGCGAACCGGGCCGCCGCCTGGCCCGTCTGCACGAGCGCGAGACCGGACGAGAGCAGCTCCTCCGGGACGCTGTCCGAGGCCGCCGCCATCAGCACGCCGTCGGTGGCCGCGTAGAAGGCGCCGTGCAGGGCGAGCACGACGTACGGCAGTGCCGTGCCGTGCCAGGAGCTGAGCAGCAGGGCGTAGGCCAGGAGCAGCGCGCCGTGGCCCGCCAGGAAGATCCGCCGGCGGCCCACCCGGTCCGCGAGCCGCCCCAGCGGAATCGCCAGCAACAGGAACGCGGCCGCCGTGCCCAGCGGCAGCAGCGGGAACCAGCGGTCGGAGACCCCCAGGCGCCGTTGCAGCAGCAGATAGACGAAGGAGTCGCTGACCGTCGCCAGGCCCAGCAGCAGCGCGCAGATCGTGATCCGGCGCAGATCGCGGCGGCGCAGCAGGGCGAGGGCGGCGCGGAGGGTCGGCCTGGTTCCGTCAGCGGTTTGCGTGGCATGTTTGCCGCCCGGTACGAAGAGCACCAGCACCAGCACGGCCGCCACGGCCACGCAGAAGCTCACCGTGAACACCGCGTCGTACCCGTCCACCGTCGCCCGCAGGATCAGGAACGCCACGAGCGGGCCGAGCAGCGCGCCGGCCGTGTCCATCGCGCGGTGCACCCCGAAGGCGCGCCCGCGGTCCTCCTCCGTGCTGGACAGGGAGATCAGCGCGTCCCGGGGTGCCGTGCGCAGGCCCTTGCCCGTGCGGTCGGCGGCCAGGACCAGCCCGATGGGCGTGAGCGTGTGCACCACGAGCAGGAGCGGTTTGCACAGCGCCGAGATGCCGTAACCGAGCCCCGCCACCCACTTGTGGCGTCCTCCGCCCCGGTCGGCCAGATGGCCCCCGACCAGCCGTACCAGCGCCGAGAAGCCGTTGTAGATGCCGTCGAGCAGCCCGAAGCCCAACGGGGACAGGCCGAGGCCGGCCACCAGGTACAGCGGGAGCACCGCCGTGACCATCTCGGAGGAGATGTCGGTGACCAGGCTGACGGTGCCGAGT
>CBFHCJ010000517.1:0-5296 GCA_965654005.1 uncultured Streptomyces sp.
GTCGGCCGCGGAGGAGGCGTTCGCCGTCCGGGGCGGCGGGGTACGGGATCCTGACGGCGCCAGGCGGAGCACGTCCTCCGGAGGACATGGGGCCTCCCCGGCTCATGGGGGTCCCCCCGCTCGAGCGAAGTCGAGAGTGAGGGAGGGGCCGAGAGCCGGGGGAAGGGTGACGGGCGGGACGATGAGCGAGCACGAGCGAAACGCTGAGCAAGGTGTGCCGGGCGCACGGCACGACCCACACGACCGCAGTGGGGCGCGGGCCATGTTCGTCGAGCTGCGCAAGCTGACGGAAGGCAGCCCGCAGTACGCGGAGCTGCGCAACCAGCTGGTCCGTATGCACCTGCCGCTCGTCGAGCACCTC
This sequence comes from uncultured Streptomyces sp., assembly GCA_965654005.1. Classification (GTDB taxonomy): domain Bacteria; phylum Actinomycetota; class Actinomycetes; order Streptomycetales; family Streptomycetaceae; genus Streptomyces. Next base: position 362 of record CBFHCJ010000517.1, read on the forward strand.
GCGCGCCGCTTCCGCAACCGGGGTGAGCCGCTGGACGACCTGACCCAGGTCGCCACCATCGGTCTGATCAAGTCCGTCGACCGCTTCGACCCGGACCGCGGCGTGGAGTTCTCGACGTACGCGACCCCGACGGTCGTCGGCGAGATCAAGCGCCACTTCCGCGACAAGGGCTGGGCGGTGCGGGTGCCGCGGCGTCTGCAGGAGCTGCGCCTGGCCCTGACGACGGCGACAGCCGAGCTGTCCCAGCAGCACGGCCGCTCCCCGACGGTCCACGAGCTGGCCGAGAAGCTGGCCATCTCGGAGGAGGAGGTCCTGGAGGGCCTGGAGTCCGCCAACGCGTACTCCACGCTGTCCCTGGACGTCCCCGACACGGACGACGAGTCCCCGGCGGTCGCGGACACGCTCGGCGCGGAGGACGAGGCGCTGGAGGGCGTCGAGTACCGCGAGTCGCTCAAGCCGCTGCTGGAAGACCTCCCACCGCGGGAGAAGCGGATCCTGCTGCTGCGCTTCTTCGGCAACATGACCCAGTCGCAGATCGCGCAGGAGGTCGGCATCTCCCAGATGCACGTCTCTCGCCTGCTGGCCCGGACGCTGGCCCAGCTGCGGGAGAAGCTGCTGGTGGAGGAGTAGCGCAGGAGCAGCGGAGGAGGAGCGGAGGCGTACGAGTACCGCTTCCGCTCTTGGGCTCTTCGACTTCTACTGCTTGGGCTCTTCGACCCGCCCGGGCCCTCGGATGGCGAGGGCCCGAGTGGTCGCCGGGTTCACCAGGAGGACCAGCGCCGCCACCGCGACGACCGCGAGCGCGATACCGCCGGGGATGGCCATGCTGTCGGCCTGGAGCAGGTTGTACGCCAACGGCAGCGCCATGATCTGGGTGATGACAGCGGGTCCCCGGCTCCAACCGCGCCGCAGCAGCAGACCGCGTGCGGCCAGCAGGGGCAACAGCGCGAGCACGATCAGGGTGATGCCGCCGGTGACGGCCTGCTGGCGGTCGTCCGGCGAGCCCGTCAGGCTCAGGACGAGAATCCAGACGCCGCCCGTGACAAGGGCGAGCCCCTCCAGGCCGGCCAGCGCCGCCGCGGCGGTCAGCCGCACCGGACGGGCCTCGGCGTCGGGGGTCTGCGGGGTGGGGTTCTGCTCAGCGCTCACTCCTGCAGGGTAGCCCTCGGCCCCACCCCCACCGCCGACGCGGGCACCGTCACTGTGCCCAAGGACACCTCCCGCTCTTACCGCATCCCTACCCGGTCTGGGCCGAGTACCGCCCGGTAGGTACGCTGCAACCCATGCGTGCACTTCTCGTGGTCAATCCGGCGGCTACCACCACAAGCGCACGTACCCGTGACGTCCTGATCCACGCGCTGGCGAGCGAGGTGAAGCTCGAGGCGGTCACCACCGCGTACCGTGGCCACGCCCGGGACCTCGGCCGTCAGGCCGCGGAGAGTGAGGACATCGAGTTGGTCGTGGCCCTCGGCGGCGACGGCACGGTCAACGAGGTCGTGAACGGCCTGCTGCACCGGGGCCCCGACCCGGACCGCCTCCCCCGGCTCGTCGTCGTCCCCGGCGGCTCGACCAACGTCTTCGCGCGCGCCCTCGGCCTGCCCAACGACCCCGTGGAGGCCACCGGCGCGATCCTCGACGCTCTGCGCGAGGACCGCGAGCGTACGGTCGGCCTCGGCCTCGCCGCGGGCACTCCGGGCACGGAGGACGAGGCGGTGCCCTCCCGCTGGTTCACCTTCAACGCGGGCCTCGGCTTCGACGCGGGCGTGGTCGGCCGGGTCGAACAGCAGCGGGAGCGGGGCAAGCGCTCGACCCACGCGCTGTATATGCGCCAAATGGTGCGCCAGTTTTGGGACGAACCTCACCGCAGGCGCGGAACGATCACTTTGGAGCGGCCCGGCGAGGAGCCGGTCACCGATCTCGTCATGTCCATAATCTGCAACACGGCGCCGTGGACCTTTCTCGGTAATCGTCCGGTGTACGCCTCGCCCAAGGCATCGTTCGACACAGGGCTCGACGTACTCGCGCTCAGCCGCATGTCCACGGCCTCGATCGCCCGGTATGCCACACAGTTGCTCACTTCGTCACCCGAGCGCGGACCTCACGGCAAGCACGCGGTGTCCCTGCACGACCTGGACGACTTCACCTTGCATTCGAAGGCGCCGCTGCCCCTGCAGATGGACGGCGACCACCTCGGAGTGCGTACGAGCGTGACGTTCACAGGCGTACGCCATGCACTGCGTGTGATTGTGTGAGCAGAACGCGCCAAAGTCCTTTCACTCGAACGTTTAGGCCAGGATCCACCCCTTGGAAGTACGGCTGTGACCGAGCCGACACCAAGGAATCAAAAAAAACTTTCCGTAAGGGGTTGTATCCGCCGCTGAGGTTTGCGAATCTCTATGTGGCGCTCGGGACAGCCCGCAACACTGGCCCCCATCGAGCACCCGAACCCCTCCTCAATCCAGAAGACCACGTCAGCGAGCTGGCGATCGGGCTTCACTTGTCGAGGATTCGTGAAAGCGTTCACATTCACAAGCAATCTGCATGTAATACCAAGGAGAGGTAGCAGCCATGGACTGGCGTCACAACGCCGTTTGCCGCGAGGAAGACCCCGAGCTCTTCTTCCCCATCGGCAACACCGGTCCTGCGCTGCTGCAGATCGAGGAAGCCAAGGCCGTCTGCCGTCGCTGCCCGGTTGTCGAGCAGTGCCTGCAGTGGGCGCTCGAGTCCGGCCAGGACTCCGGCGTCTGGGGTGGTCTCAGCGAGGACGAGCGCCGCGCCATGAAGCGCCGCGCCGCTCGCAACCGGGCCCGTCAGGCCTCCGCCTGACACACCCACCCAGTACGAGCCTGAGCTTGGCGGCGCGTGCAGCGAGTACGCATCTCCCGCCCCCGAGCCGCAGCGCGCAGTACCCGCGCTAGCACTAGCTGGCAACGAGCTTTCGGCCCCGGACCACTCGTGGTCCGGGGCCCATTGCTGTTCAGGGCCCCTCAGTACTGTTCAGGGCCCTGCCGGCGGAAGCTGTTCAGGGCCCTTCCAGTCGAACCGCCGGCTCACTTCTGCGCCCGGACCGGGATGTCCAGGATCACCCGCGTACCGCGCTCCGGGGCCGGGACCATGTCGAAGGTGCCGCCCAACTCACCCTCCACCAGCGTCCGCACGATCTGCAGACCGAGGTTGCCCGCCGTCTGCGGGTCGAAGCCCTCGGGCAGGCCGACTCCGTCGTCCTGGACGCTGACCAGGAGACGGGCCTCGTCCGTCGCACCACCGCGGACCGCCGAGACCTCGACCGTGCCGGTGTCGCCCTGGCGGAAGCCGTGCTCCAGGGCGTTCTGCAGGACCTCGGTCAGCACCATGGAGAGCGGGGTCGCGACCTCGGCGTCCAGGATGCCGAAGCAGCCGCTGCGCCGGCCGGTGACCGAGCCGGGTGAAATCTCGGCGACCATCGCGAGCACCCGGTCGGCGATCTCGTCGAAGTCCACGCGCTCGTCCAGGTTCTGGGACAGCGTCTCATGCACGATCGCGATCGAGCCGACCCGTCGTACGGCCTCTTCGAGGGCCTCGCGGCCCCGCTCGGACTCGATGCGGCGGGCCTGGAGGCGGAGCAGCGCGGCGACCGTCTGCAGGTTGTTCTTCACACGGTGGTGGATCTCCCGGATGGTCGCGTCCTTGGTGATCAACTCTCGCTCGCGCCGCCGCAGTTCGGTGACGTCCCGGAGCAGGACCAGCGAACCGATGCGCGTGCCCTTGGGCTTGAGGGGGATCGCCCGGAACTGGATCGCTCCGTCCTTCGCCTCGATCTCGAACTCGCGCGGCGCCCAGCCGCTGGCGACCTTGGCGAGCGCCTCGTCCACCGGGCCCCGGGTCGGGGCGAGTTCGGCGGTCGTCCTGCCGAGGTGGTGGCCGACGAGGTCGGCGGCGAGGCCCAGACGGTGGTACGCCGACAGCGCGTTCGGCGACGCATAGTGGACGATGCCGTCCGCGTCCAGCCGGATCAGTCCGTCGCCGACGCGCGGCGAGGCGTCCATGTCGACCTGCTGGTCGGGGAACGGGAAGGCGCCGGCCGCGATCATCTGGGCCAGGTCGGAGGCGCTCTGGAGGTACGTCAGCTCGAGGCGGCTCGGGGTGCGCACGGTCAGCAGGTTGGTGTTGCGGGCGATGACGCCGAGGACGCGCCCCTCGCGTCGTACGGGAATGGACTCGACGCGGACCGGGACCTCCTCGCGCCACTCCGGATCACCCTCGCGCACGATCCGGCCCTCGTCCAGGGCCACGTCCAGCAGGGGGCGGCGCCCGCGCGGGACAAGGTGGCCGACCATGTCGTCCTGGTACGAGGTGGGGCCGGTGTTGGGGCGCATCTGGGCGACCGACACGTATCGCGTGCCGTCGCTCGTGGGCACCCACAGGACCAGGTCGGCGAAGGAGAGGTCGGACAGCAGCTGCCACTCCGACACCAGCAGGTGCAGCCACTCCAGGTCGGAGTCGCTGAGGGCGGTGTGCTGGCGGACCAGTTCATTCATGGAGGGCACGTGAGCGAGGGTACCTGGGGGTTCGGACAACGCTCGAAATCGACCAGGGCGGCCGGGCCGGGACGGCCCGCGGACGAGCCCGAGAACACCCGCGGGCCGCGGCGCCTGAGAGGGACCCTCAACCCTCCCGGCACCGCAGCCCGGAGCAACATCGGCCGTGGGGTGTGCGGTCCCGGTCGGCCGAAGGATGAGGACCCGGGGCAGTCAGGGCAGAGAGCTCCGGTTCCTCGGTCCGTCCTCCTGTGCGGGGAGGACGGAAGTCGGTGCGTTCTCGTACTACGCACTCCTCCGCAATTGTGGACTAGACCACTCCGGTGTGTCCATGCGTTGGAGCCTGTTTGCTGTTGACGCTTCTTCGCGGGGCTCCGACCAGTTGGAGGACTAGTAGGACGCCCTGGTATCCATCACG